>JAEUMC010000661.1 GCA_016793415.1 Devosia sp.
GGGCGGTCGCAAAGGCCAGGCGCGCGAGCACCGAATTGGCAGCGAAGGCGCACATGGCGATGGCGGTGAGAACGACGATTTTCACGGGAGCGATTCCGCGAGCGGGACCGGTACTATGCGCCTGTTGCCGTTACCAGTCGATGGTGCGGGCGGGGAGCGCGCGCTCGAGGTTGCGCCGGGTGGCAGCCTCGAAGGCGGCGGGCCATTCGACCCCGAGCGAGGCGCAGAGCGCCTTGGCGCGCGGCATGAAGGCACGGGCGAGCGCCAGGTTCGACTCGATGGCGGAGTCGGCATCGAGCTGGGGCAGGGGCACGGAGGCGAGCACCGCCATGCGAGCGGGATCGAGCACCCGGCTCAGGTGCAGCATGCCGCCGGGGAGGCGCGGGTTGACCTCGATGGTGAGCAGATCAGTGAGAAAGCGGCGGAGGAAGGTGTTGCCGACGGTCATCAGTTCGACCTCGCCCCGGCCGATCGCTACCGGCGTGAGCCCGAGGATGCGGATGAACTCGCCGACCATCCAGCCGAGACGGCCGGGGTTGCGTGGCGGCTCCGGCGTTTCGGGACGGAGCGTCGCGTAGAGGTTGTCGCGGTCGACCAGCGGCTTCAGGCTGTCCTGCGCGGTATGGGCGAGATGCTCGCGGTTGGCGATGTGAAGGTCGACGCGCAGCCAGTCGTCGGTGATGGCATTGAGCACCAGCGCGTGCGGCAGGCGGTTGTAGTGGACGATCGGGGCGATGGCCTCGAGCGCCTTGCGCCAGTCGCCGGCGAGCCCCTCGTGCTCGGCGGGCTCGGCGATGGCGAGGAAGTCGACGTCGCTGAACCGATCCGACGTGCCCGTGCCGAAGCTGCCGGAAAGGAACAGGGCGGCGATGCGCGGATCGCCGCCAAAGCTGTCGACGACCCGCGCAATCAGGCTGTTCTGATCCATCATCTTCCCTCTCCCACTGTTGTCAGCAGTATTGGGAGAGGGGGATGGGACGGTCCAGAAGACCTATGTTCAGCTTGTCAGTACTGTTGACTGCCAATATGCATGAAGGTCCGCGATGCGGTTCGAGGTGAACAGCGGCATCGCCCCGGCGAGCTGTTCGTCGGTCCAATTCCACCAGTTCATTTCTAGCAGCATGGCGATTTCATCGTCGGCGAAGCGCTTGCGGATCGGCTTGGCCGGGTTGCCGCCAACGATGGTGTAGGGCTCGACGTCCTTGGTCACCAATGCCCGCGTGCCGATCAGCGCGCCATGGCCGACTTTGACGCCGGCCATGATGATGGCCTCGGAGCCGATCCACACGTCGTTGCCGATGATGGTGTCGCCGGCTGGCCGGAAACCGTCGGCGGCGCCGGCAAAGGCAGCGATCTCAGGCATGTAATGGAACGGGAAGGTGCTGACCCAGTCGTTCCGGTGGCCCTGGTTGCCGGCCATGATGAAGGCGGCGCCCGAGCCGATGGAGCAGAAGCTGCCGATGATCAGCCGATCGACATCGGTGCGGTCCGGCATCAGGTAGCGGGCGCAATCGTCGAAGCTGTGGCCGTGGTAGTAGCCGGAATAGTAGCTGAAGCGACCGACGACGATGTTGCGGTTGGTCACCTGCTCGTCGAGCCGGATGCCCTTGAACGGGCTTTCGAAATAGTTGGTCATGATGCTGTCTCGATAGACGGCCGGCGCCCGCTGGGTTGCGAGGTGCGCTGCGGCCGTGTGTGGATTTGAGAATGGGCAGCCGCACTCACCCGGCGCGGCGCGCCGGGGGCAGCAGCATCGCAACGCCAATCAGGCGCGCGACGCGATGGAGGTGGTTCGGTCTGCCAGCTTCATGATGCGGCGCTTGTAGGGGCGGTGGGGCGAGGTGTCAAACGAAGCAGCATCGCTCCGATCTCGGTTGCCACATTGGTACCACATATGACACCATAATGCGATGGAGATCGTCGAGTACACACTGGCAGACGGACGAAGCCCATTCGGCGCGTGGTTTGAGGATCTGGACGCAGTTGCTGCGGCCAAGGTCACTGTGGCTATCAGCCGTGTTGCACAGGGCAACGTCTCGAATGTCAAAGGCGTTGGTGGCGGCGTGCTCGAGCAGAAGGTCGATTTCGGGCCGGGGTATAGGATCTATTTCGGTCGCGACGGTGACAGGCTGATCGTCCTACTGGGCGGCGGCACCAAACAGCGCCAGCACAGGGACATCGCGGACGCTCTCGCGCGATGGCAGGACTACAAGACAAGAAAGGCCGGAGGCTGACATGCCGCTGACACGCGATTTCAAGGATACCATCAAAGTCCGAGCCGCTGCGGACGCGGCTTTCCGCGCGGCATTGCTGAGTGAGGTGGTCGATCTGTTCCTGGCCGGCGACGTTGCGACTGGTCGGGCCGTGCTGCGCGACTATATCAACGCCACTGTGGGGTTCGCAGCGCTATCGGAGATCACCGGTATTCCGGTGAAGAGTCTGATGCGAATGGTCGGCACGACGGGCAACCCGCGCGCCGAGAATCTGTTTGCAATTCTCGGCGCGTTGCAGCGGGCGACCGGCGTGCAGCTGAGCGTGCGCGCCGCAGCCTGATCAGGCGGCGAAGTAGCTCTGCAGCGGGCGAACCTGTAGGTTGCCTTCACGGTAGGCGATGATCCCTTCCACGGCCGCCACGGCGCCCGGGATGGTGGTGTAGTAGGGGATCTTGCCCATCAGCGCGGTGCGACGGATGTCGCGGCTGTCCGAGATCGACTTGGCGCCGTCGGTGGTGTTGATCACCAGCTGCACGCCGCCGTTCTTCATCGAGTCGACGATGTGCGGGCGGCCTTCCAG
This sequence comes from Devosia sp., assembly GCA_016793415.1. Classification (GTDB taxonomy): domain Bacteria; phylum Pseudomonadota; class Alphaproteobacteria; order Rhizobiales; family Devosiaceae; genus Devosia_A. Next base: position 2,794 of record JAEUMC010000661.1, read on the forward strand.
CACCTTGTTGACCTTGGTGGCGGCGATGCCGTTCTCCACCAGGTACTTATGGGTGCCGGAGGTGGCGACGATCTTGAAGCCGGCATGCTCGAGATGGCGGCAGAAATCGAGGATCAGCGGCTTGTCGTCATCGCGGACCGAGACGAACACCGTGCCCTCGCGCGGCACCTTGGAGCCGGCGCCGAGCTGCGACTTGGCGAAAGCGATCGGGTAGCTGGTATCGAGGCCGATGACTTCGCCGGTCGACTTCATCTCGGGGCCGAGCACGGTGTCGACGCCCGGGAAGCGGTTGAACGGGAAAACCGCTTCCTTCACTGCCACGTGGTTCAGTTTCTTCTCAGCGAGGTTGAAGCTTGCGAGGCTCTCGCCGGCCATGACGCGCGAGGCGATCTTGGCGATCGGCTCGCCGATGACCTTGGCGACGAAGGGCACCGTGCGCGAGGCGCGCGGGTTCACTTCGAGGATGTAGATAGTGCCGTCCTTGAGCGCGTACTGAACGTTCATCAGGCCGCCGACATTGAGGGCGAGGGCCAGTTCGCGGGTCTGGCGCTTCAGCTCGGTGATGATCTCGTCGGACAGGTGCTGCGGTGGCAGCGAGCAGGCCGAGTCGCCCGAGTGAATGCCGGCTTCCTCGATGTGCTCCATGATGCCGCAGACGAACACGTCCTTGCCGTCCGAGAGGCAATCGACGTCGATCTCGATGGCGCGGCTCAGGTAGCCGTCGAACAGCAGCGGGTTGTCGGAGAGGACCGAGTTGATCTGGCCGGTCTTGTCGTTGGGGTAGCGGATCAGGATATCGGGCGGCACGAGGCCGGTGAGGGTATCCTGCACGTAGCGCTCGAAATCGGTCGGCGAGTGGACGATCGCCATGGCGCGGCCGCCCAGCACGTAGGACGGACGGATCACCAGCGGATAGCCGAGCCGCTCGGCGACGAGGCGGGCCTGCTCGAGCGAGTAGGCAATGCCGTTCTTGGGCTGGGTCAGGTCGAGGCGCGAGATCAGCTTCGAAAACAGGTCGCGATCTTCGGCGAGGTCGATCGAGGACGGCTGGGTGCCGAGGATCGGCACGCCGGCCTTTTCGACCGCATCGGCGAGGTTCAGCGGGGTCTGGCCGCCGAACTGCACGATGACGCCGTGCAGGGTGCCGTTCTGCTTTTCGGTCTCGAGGATCTCGATCACGTCCTCCTCGGTCAGCGGCTCGAAATACAGCCGGTCCGAGGTGTCATAGTCGGTCGAGACGGTTTCCGGGTTGCAGTTGACCATGATGGTTTCGTAGCCGGCATCGGCCAGCGCGAAAGCCGCATGGCAGCAGCAATAGTCGAACTCGATACCCTGGCCGATGCGGTTCGGGCCACCGCCGAGGATCACCACCTTCCGGCGGTCGGAGGGGCGGGCCTCGTCGTCGGGCTGGCCGCTGAACGGTGCCTCGTAGGTCGAATACATATAGGCGGTGGGCGAGGCGAACTCGGCCGCCGAGGTGTCGATGCGCTTATAGACCGGGCGGACGCCGAGCGAGCGACGCAGCGCCCGCACATCCTTGGCCTGCTTGCCGGCGAGGTCGGCGAGGCGGCGATCGGAGAAGCCCATCGCCTTGAGGCTGCGCAGCGCCGCGGCGCTGTCGGGCAGGCCGAGCTGACGCACCTTGTTCTCGGTCTCGATCAGGCCGTGGATCTGTTCGAGGAACCACGGGTCGATCTTGCTCGCATCATGGATGTCTTCGAGGCTGTAGCCGAGCCGCATCGCCTCGGCGACATGCAGCAGGCGCTGCGGCGTCGGGGTGGAGATGGCGGCGAACACGGCGTTCTCGTTGTCGTCTTCCGGTGCGCCGGAGACGAAGCCCGGGATGCCGATCTCGTTGAGACCGGTAAGGCCGGTCTCGAGCGAGCGCAGCGCCTTCTGCAGCGATTCCTGGAAGGTGCGGCCGATGGCCATGGCCTCGCCGACCGACTTCATCGAAGTGGTCAGGCGGTTGTCGGCGCCGGGGAACTTCTCGAAGGCGAAACGCGGGATCTTGGTGACGACGTAGTCGATGGTCGGCTCGAACGAGGCCGGGGTGGCACCGCCGGTAATGTCGTTCTCGAGTTCATCGAGGGTGTAGCCGACGGCGAGGCGGGCCGCGACCTTGGCGATCGGGAAGCCGGTAGCCTTGGACGCCAGCGCCGAGGAGCGCGAGACGCGCGGGTTCATCTCGATGACGATCATCCGGCCATCGGCCGGGTTGATGGCGAACTGCACGTTCGAACCACCGGTCTCGACGCCGATCTCGCGCAGCACGGCGATCGAGGCATCGCGCATGATCTGGTATTCCTTGTCGGTCAGCGTCAGGGCCGGCGCGACGGTGATGGAGTCGCCGGTGTGGACGCCCATCGGATCGAGGTTCTCGATCGAGCAGATGATGATGCAGTTGTCGTTGCGGTCGCGCACCACCTCCATCTCGTACTCTTTCCAGCCGAGCACGGATTCCTCGATCAGCACTTCGTCGGTGGGCGAGGCGTCGATGCCGCTCTCGACGATGGCGAGGTATTCTTCCTTGTTGTAGGCAATGCCGCCGCCGGTGCCGCCGAGCGTAAAGCTGGGGCGGATGATGCAGGGGAGGCCAATCACCTCGAGCGCCTGCAGCGCCTCGATGGTGTTGTGGGCCAGCATCGAACGCGGCGTCTCGAGCCCGATCTTCTTCATGGCATCGCGGAACAGCTCGCGATCCTCGGCCTTGTCGATGGCCTCGGCGTCGGCGCCGATCATCTCGACGTTGAACTTGTCGAGGATGCCCATCTTCTTGAGGCTGAGCGCGCAGTTGAGCGCGGTCTGGCCGCCCATGGTCGGGAGCAGCGCGTCGGGGCGCTCCTTCTCGATGATCTTGGCGACGATCTCGGGGGTGATCGGCTCGACATAGGTGGCGTCGGCCAGATCCGGATCAGTCATGATGGTCGCCGGATTGGAGTTCACCAGGATGATCCGGTAGCCCTCGTCCTTCAGCGCCTTGCACGCCTGGGTGCCGGAGTAATCGAACTCGCAGGCCTGCCCGATGATGATCGGCCCCGCACCGATGATGAGGATCGACTTGATATCGGTGCGTTTGGGCATCGGTGAACTCTTGTGGGCGCGCGGAAAGACCCGC
>JAEUMC010000695.1 GCA_016793415.1 Devosia sp.
GCGCGCGGCTCGCGACGCCCGTCAAACACCTCAACGCCCTGCCCGGTGAGATAATCGACGACGCGGGGATCGGTGCTGTCAGGGTTGCAGCCGCCGACACGGACGGACACCCCGGCCTCGACGAAGGGCATCAGCGTCAGAATGGTATCGGGAAGCAGGTGCATCCAGCAGGCGAGGCGCCGACCGGACAGGTCGGTACGGCGAACCTCCGCGCCAAAGCGTTCGCTGATCGGATGAGTGAAGCGAAGCCATTCGAGCGCCGCTTCGATCTCGGCAGTCGCCATCCGGTCCGCAGACATAAGGTCACCTCACTGGTCAGCCGGGCGTTGGAGCCCTCAGGATCTTTTCCATCGCCTTGCCCTTGGCGAGCTCGTCGATAAGTTTGTCCATGTAGCGGATCTCGCGCATCATCGGCTCTTCGATGGTCTCGACGCGAACGCCGCACACCACCCCGGTGATCAGCGAGCGCGCCGGGTTGAGCCGTGGCGCCGAGGTGAAGAAGGCTTCGAGGTTGCTGCCCTTTACCATTTCGGCCTCGAGCGACTGCTGCGTGTGGCCGGTCAGCCAGCGGAGAATCTCGTCGACCTCGGCCCTGCTCCGTCCCTTGCTCTCCGCCTTGGCGATGTAGAGCGGATAGATCTTGCCGATGTTGTAGGCGTAGACCCGATCCCTGACCTTGTCCGTCGCTTCCCGCATCTCACCCCCTATCTGGCCTCGATGATCAACCGGATGCCGAGGATGCCGATAAAGGCGGCGGCAGCGCGATCGACCCAGAGCTTGGCGCTCAGATACAACGCTCGCGGCCTTGCGGCCGAGAAGGCGACGGCGACGATGCTGTACCACAGCGTTTCCTGCAGGAAGATCAGCGGTGGCAGGGCCCAGTAGAGCCAGGGCTCGGGACTGGCCGGCAGCAGCGCCGCGAACACCGCGCCGAACACCGCGACGATCTTGGGATTGCTGAGCTGGGTGAGAAGTCCGAAGGTGAACGCCTTCCGCGGATCGGCGGCGGGCGCGGCGCCGGTCTCGACGGTGATGGGGTCGGCGGCGTGGCTCCAGATCTTCCAGGCGAGGTAAACAAGGTAGAGGCCGCCGGCGACCTTCAATGCGGTAAACAACAGGCCGCCATCCTGCATCAGGGTGCGCAACCCGAGCACCGCGAGGGCGCCGTAGAGCATGGCCCCTACCCCCATGCCGAGCGCCGCGGCCAGCCCTTCGGTGCGCGACTGGGCGACGGCGGTGCGGACCACGAAGACGAAGCTCGGGCCCGGGCTGATGGCGCCGAGCAACAGGGCGCCAAGGATGGCAAAGAGGGGCAGGAAATGGTCCATGGGAGCCTCCGGATCAGCCGGGAGGCTAGCGCGGCACGATGGCGGTGATCAACTGCCGGGCGACCTCCCCCGCTCGGCGTGGACTCGCCGGAGCGGGGGCCAGTTCGAGGGCCGGTGGCCAGTTACATCTTCTCGACCTTGGCCGGTTCGCGGCTGATGATCTCGCGATCGCAGGCGTCGTAGGTGATGTAATAGGCGACGTACTCGTGGTCGTAGTTCTTCTTCTTGGCGGAGAACAGATAGATGCCTTCCTCGGCTTCCTTCTCCAGCTTCTCGATGTTCTTGTAGTTGCGCTTCTTGAGGTACTTGATCGCCTGCTTGACGGTCTGGCAATCGTACTCGTCGTAGTGCTGCTCTTCGTAGACCGGCTTCAGTTCGCCGGCCATGACGGCAGGCGAGCCGGAAACAGCGACCAGCGAAAGGGCAAGGGCAGCGAAGGTCGGGCGGGCAAAGCTATTGAGACGTGCGAACATTCAGTCCACTCCATTTGGGGCAGGCACCGATTGCCTGCGGGTGAGAGAGGACTAGCGGGTCGAGGCTGAACCGGCCTGTACCCACCGGTTCAGTCGGCATTCATAAGTCGTATTATGATTTTTCAGACCACTTTGCGGTCAGAACATGCCATCGCCGGAGTTGATGTACTCAAGCTCCTCGGGCGTGGAGCTGCGGCCGAGGGCGGCGTTGCGGCGCGGATAGCGGCCGAAACGGGCGATGCAGTCGCGATGCATGATCTCGTATTTCAGGGTGCCCTCATCGCCGAGCACGGTGAACAGGCGAATGGCCTCGTCGTGCACCTCGAGATTCTCGGAATGCATGTAGGGCATGTAGAAGAACATGCGGCGGCGCGGCTCGACTCGCAGGTCGTCGCCGGTTGCCACCGCCTCCTGCGCCAACCGCAGTGCCATGGCATCGGAGGCAAAGGCCTCGGGGCGCTGCCGATGCAGCTGCCGGCAGAACTGATCGAGCACGATGATCTCGGCGAGGCGACCCGACGGCGAGGTGCGCCACCAGGCGGCGTCGCCCCGCGCCACGGCGGCGTAGGTTGCGGTGAAGCGCTCGGCGAGCACGGCATCGAACTCGGGCTTGCCGCCGAACCAGTCCGCCTCGCCGTGCTCGACGAACCAGAAATTCAGGATGTCATCGGGGGAGGTCATGCTGATGTCTCCGGTTCACGCTTCATTTCCCATGGACCCGGCATGATGTCACCGGCCGCACGGCGCTGGGGTATGTGGGGCGACAGCGAGGAGAATTCTATGCGGCTGGTAAAACTCGATACGCCCGATGGCATCATCTACGTCAACCCCGAGCATGTGGTGGCGGTGGTGAAGGGGTTGCGCGATACCAAGATCGATACGGTGTCGGGCGTGCACGTGGTGAAGGACCCGCCCGAGGTGGTGGCGCGGTTGTTGGGCATGGAAGAAATCGAACTCGATGTGACGCCCCGGATGATCAACCGGGGCTAACCGGGCTCAGCGCAACTGCTCGAACTGAGCGTGGGCCACCCCCACGCTCCGGCGACACCTACACCGTCACGATCGCCTTGATGACACCGGTTCGGTCGTGGGCCCAGACCGGCATGTCCTCAGGCACCCTGTCCATCGTAGTGGCGTGGGTCGCGAGCCTGTCGGTGGGCACCTTGCCCTGCCGGATCGACTCCATGACATGCTCGAAATCGGCACGGATGGCGTTGCGGGACGCGCGGATGGTGAGTTCGCGGCGATGTACCTCGCTGTCGGGGAACACCAGGTCGCCCTTGATCACCCCGACCAGAGTATAGCTGCCGCCATTGCGGAGGTGGAACAGTGAGGCGTTCATCGCCTTGATCGAACCGGTGGAATCGAACACCGCGTCGAAGCCGCTGGATTTGATCGCGGTGAACTCGCCGCCCTCCAGCTCGGAAGGCGAGAAGGTGCGGAAACCCAGCGCGCGGGTTGCGGCGATCTTGTCCGGCGCGGCATCGATGACGGTGACATCGGCGCCGGCGATTTTGGCAAAGAACGCGACACCCAACCCGATCGGGCCCGAGCCGACGACGAGGGCGCGCGTGCCGGGCTTCAGCTCAGCGGTACGGCGAATGGCATGGGCGCCGATGGCGAGGAACTCGACCATCGCCGCATCGCGGAGGCTGAGCCCGTCGGCCTTGTAAAGGTTGCCCGCCGGCATGACGATCTCTTCGGCCATGCCGCCGGGCGCATGCACGCCGATGACCTTGAGCGTCTCGCAGCAATTGGCGCGCCCCTCGAGGCAAGCCGGGCAATGGCCGCAGTTGAGATAAGGGTTGATCACCACCGGGTCGCCGGCGGCGAAAGCCTCGCCGTTGGGGTCGACGACGACGCCGCTCAACTCGTGGCCGATGACGCGAGGGTATTCGAAGTAGGGAAAGTTGCCTTCGAAGATGTGGTAGTCGGTGCCGCAGATGCCGATGTGGCGAATGGCGACACGGACCCAGCCGGGCCGCAGCTCCGGGCGGTCGATGTCGATCAGCGCCAGCTGTTCGGGCGCGGTGCAGGATATGGCTCGCATGGGGTCTCCTCTTGAGGAGGATCATAGCGGTGCGTGGCTTCACCACAAGCACCCGGCAGGCTACAACCCCCCGCGTCTTTAGTGGGGTATTTCAGCGTGAATTTCGCGAGCGATAACTGGGCCGGGGCGACGCCGGAGGTGATGGCGGCGCTGGCACGGCACAATGATGGGTATTCGCCGGCCTATGGCGGGGACCCGCTCAGCCTCGGCGTCAGGGAGCGGTTCTCGAGACTGTTCGAGCGCGAAGTCGAAGTGTGGTTCACGGCCACGGGCACGGCGTCGAACTCGCTGGGGCTGGCCGCGCTGAGCCGGCCGGGCGGCGTGGTGTTCTGCGGTGAAGATGCGCATATTCATACCGATGAAAGCGGCGCCACCGAGTTCCAGTCTGGCGGCATGAAGCTGGCGCCGGTCGCGAGCCCGCTCGGACTGATCGATCCGCAGGCCCTGGTGACGGCGCTCGGCAAGCACTCGCCCGGCGGACGCAGCGTGCCGCTGGCGCTGAGCCTCACCAACGCGACCGAGTGGGGCACCGTCTATTCGGTCGCGCAGGTGGCCGAGCTGGCAACGATCGCGCGCGATGCTGGGCTGAAGGTGCACATGGATGGGGCCCGCTTCGGCAATGCCGTGGCGGCGCTCGGGGTCACGCCGGCCGAGCTGACCTGGAAAGCCGGCGTGGACCTCCTGTCGTTCGGGGCCACCAAGAACGGCTGCTGGGCGGCCGAGGCGATCGTGGTGTTCACGCCGGGGCTGCTCGGAGATTTTGAAGCGCGCCGCCAGCGGGCCGGGCATACGTTCTCGAAGGCGCGGTTCGTTGCCGCGCAGTTCGAGGGGTATCTCGAGAGCGGCAACTGGCTGCGTCGCGCCGGGCATGCCAACGCCATGTCGGACCGTCTGCGCGCCGGGATCCGGGCGAGTAAAGTAGCGCGGCTCGGTTGGGAGAACACCGCGAACGAGGTGTTCGCGGTGATTTCGATAGCGGCCCTGGCACGCGTGCGCGCGGCCGGTGGCGCGGCGCACGAGTGGCCGGCGAGCGGACTTCCGGCAGACGAGACGCTGGTGCGGCTGGTGACCAGCTGGGCGACGACCGAGGTGGATGTCGACGGGTTTCTGGGGTTGCTTTAGGGCTGACTATCGCTGAGCTGGTGCGAGCCGCCCCCCACCCTTAATCCCTCCCCGCAAGGGGGAGGGAGACGATAGAAGCGCGATATCAGTGTGAGGGTCTCCCTCCCCCTTGCGGGGAGGGGACAGGGGTGGGGGGCAGCCCGCACCTGCGGTGGCGGTTAGCCCACCACGACCTTCACCAGATTGCCGGCCGGATCGCGTGTTTCGATCCCCTCGTTGGTATCGGTGTAACCCGCCCCGATCGCGCCCAATCGAGCCTTCACCGCCTCCAGCGTCGCCTGATCCGGCACCGCAACGTGGAACCAACGCAGCCCCGCCGACCCCTTCGGCGCCTGGGCGGCGTTCGGGCCGGACCAGATGTTGAACGCGATAGTGTGCGGCGGATAGTCGAGCCCGAGGTCGCCCATGCCGAAGCGGCGCATGATGAACAGGCCGCCGAAGCCGAGCCCGTCGCGGTAGTAGCGCATCGCCTGCTCGAGATCGTTGACGTGCAGATGGATGTGGCCGATGCGGGTACCCTCCGGCATCAGCGGCGGAACGGCGTTGATGTCATCGAGCTCGGCAAGCAGGTCATCGACATCGATCGCCTCGCGACCGGAGTGCGGCGAACCGTCGACGGTCTTGACGTAGAAGCCGTCCTCACCGTCGCCGATGGTGCCACGCCACGGCGTCTCGAAGGTGATCTCGATGCCGTTATTGTCGTAGTCCCACAGGTAGATCGCCTCGGAGACGAGGTGATCGGTGGGCGAAATACGGACGCGGCGCATCAGGGCGCGCACCACCATTTCGGCTAGCGCCTTGCGGGTCGGGACGTGCACGGCCACGTGGTAGAGGCCGAGCGAACGATCGGGAAATGGGCTTGTGGCACCCAGTTCGAGGGTGATCAGTTCGCGGCCGCCGGCCCCGAGGTGCAAGGCCTCGGCATCCTCGGAAATGAGTTCAAGGCCGACCACGTCGCGCCATACGGCCAGCGCCTTGTCGCGGTCGCTGACACCGATGCGGACGGCGCCGAGATGGGTGGTGAGCGGCAGGGTGGGAGCGGAGCGGACCGCGGCCTGGGATTCGACAGTGATCATGATGGGGTCTCGCAACGAGGTTGGGTTGACCCTGATATGGCCGAGGCCGACGGGCAAGCCAATGTCGTCGAGACGACGTACAGTCGATACGTTTCTGCGCGAATGGGGCCGGTCAGGGAGGTGATTACCACCGCTGTGGAGGCGATCGCCGTCTCCTACAACGAGAGAAGACACTAATCGCGCCGCCGGTTCTCAGAAAAGCGACCACCACCCCCATCCCCGTTTGGGGATGGATGGTGGGGAGGGAGTGGTGGCCGTACTGCTGCCGGAGTGGCGCCGAGGTCAGGTGGCGACGGTGCGGCGGCGGTATTCGCTGGCGGCGTAGACGAGGAGCGCGGCGACGATCAGGCCGCCAACCAGTTGCGCCCAGTCGATGGTCGCAAGAAAGCGCGGGATCATCACCGAGGCATTGAACGCGGCATCGGCGAAGATGGCCTTTTCGAGGTGCATATTGTCAGCTCCGAACTTCAGCCGGTCGCTCAGGTAGTTGAGGAAGTAGCCGGCGCGCGGGCCCGTGTCGTTGAAGATCAGGTTCTCGGCGAGCCCGATCAGCCCGGGGATCAGGAAGGCGAGCGGGATCGACCAGCGGCGGAACACCGTCGAAAGCGCGCCGACCCAGGCGAAGAACGGGGCATACCAGAGCAGCGCCGTCACGAGGCAGGTCAGCGCGAACAGGGCGATCTGGAAACCCGACGAGAGGAAGTCGAAGATGCCGGGAACGCCGAGCCTTGGCAGGATCATCGCGGTGATCATGGTGACCACGTAGATCAGGATGCCGGTGATCAGGTAGGCGGCAAAGATCAGCGCCGGGAAGATGGTCATGCCGGCGAGAGACTTCGAGGCCAGCACCTTGAAATCGGTGAGCGGCATCGACTTCCAGAACAGCATGGCGTTGTTCCGCCGGTCGGCGCTGAAGGCATCGGCATAGTAGAAGAACAAGGCCGCGAGCAGGTACATACTCCACAGCGCCGCCACGGCGAGGAAGCCGAACTCGAAGAACTTCAGCGCCGAGGGGACGCCGATTTCCTGGTGCATCTGGAAGCGGTTCGAGGCGATACCGAATACCAGCACCAGCGTCATGATGCCGAGGATCACGCCGGGGGCGTAGAGGAACGCACCCCGATGCTCGAGATACTCGCGCTTGATAAGGGCAACGAGAGACTTCATTTGGCGGGACCGCGCTGCATGAGGGCGACGAACAGGTCGCTGAGAGTGGGAGTGGTGACGTCGCCGAACTGGGCGAGCTCATCGCGATCGACGCCGTCGAACACCATGGCGGTCTGGCCAAAGCGGGTTTCGCTGTAGATCGGGCCGAGCGCCGTGGCGGCGGCAACCTGATCGGGGCGGACCAGCACCTGGCTGAACTTGGAGCTGACCGTTTCCATCTGCATGTGGAGGATCAGTTCGCCATCGCGGATGAACATGATGTCAGAGAGCATGAACTCGATCTCGTCCACCTGGTGGGTGGTGATCAGCAGCGTGCGCTCCTCGGTCATGTAATCCTCGAGCAGGCGCCGGTAGAAGCGCTTGCGGTAGGTGATGTCGAGGCCGAGGGTGGGCTCGTCGAGCACCAGCAGCTTGGCATCGATCGCCATCACCACCGCCAGGTGGAGCTGGGCGATCATGCCCTTACTGAGGTTCTTGATCCGCGCTTCCATCTTGACGTCGGTGCCCTCGAGGAAACCGCGGGCCTTCGCCTGATCGAAGTTGGGGTGGATGTTGGTGAGCAGCGCAAACAGCTCACGCACCCGCAAGAACCGCGGCAGGCTGGCGACGTCGGAGATGAAGGCGACGTTCTTCATCAGCGAGGCGCGCTTCTGATACGGATCCTCGCCGAGCACGCGCACCGTGCCTTCATACGAGGTAAGCCCGAGCAGTGCGTTCAGCGTGGTGGTTTTGCCAGCGCCATTGTGGCCGACGAGGCCGTAGATGCGGCCGGCTGGGATGTCGAAATCGAGCCCGTGGAGGATTTCGGTGCGGCCGAAATGCTTCTTGAGGCCACGCGCCGAGACGATCGGAGCAGCTGTGGTTTGAGCCAGATCATTCATCTTTACCGCCTTGCTTCAACAGTTCTTTGGGATCGAGATCGAGCGCGGCGAGGCGCGCCATGACGCGCGGCCACTCCTCGGTCAGAAATTTCTGGCGCTCGTGGGCGAGCAGCCGCTGGTGGCCGCCTTCGGCCACGAACATGCCCATGCCGCGGCGCGACTCGACGACGCCGATGTCGACGAGCGACTGGTAGGCACGGGTGACGGTCAACGGGTTGACCGAAAGATCGGCAGAGATCTGGCGCACCGAAGGCAGCGCCTCACCCTCCCTGGTGGTCTTGCTCAGGATCATATCGGCAATCCTTTCGCCGATCTGTACGAAGATCGGCTGGCTGTCGTTGAACTGGCTCATGCGTGATGCCTTGGTAGTGTGCTAGTTATGTAGCACACCAAATCGGCAGCGCAAGCGGAATCTTCAAGGGGCCGGTGCGATGGTGGCGCCGGTAGTCTTGGCATTGTCGAACGAAGCCGCGTAGTTTCGACAGCATCGCAGCAGAAACGCTATGTTTGGCAGCGGCTTCAGGGGGGACGAGGTGCGCGTACTGGTCACCGGCAGCGCCGGATTCATCGGCTATCACCTGAGCCGTCGGCTGCTGGCGGCGGGGCATGAGGTGGTCGGTCTCGATGCGCTGACGCCATACTACGACGTGCGACTCAAGGCGCAGCGACACGCCATGCTCGAAGCCTACGGGCGGTTTCGACCGGTGGTCGGGCGCCGGGAAGATGCAGCGGCGATCGACGCAGCGTTCTCGCCGGCGCCCGAGGTGGTGGTGCACCTCGCGGCGCAGGCCGGGGTGCGCTACAGCCTCGAGGCGCCGTTCAGCTATACCGACAGCAATGTGACCGGAACGCTCGCCATCCTCGAGGCCGCGCGGCGCACGCCGCCGAGGCATCTGCTGATCGCCTCGTCGAGTTCGGTCTACGGCATGGCCGGGAAACCCTCCGCCGAACTCGACATGACCGACCGGCCGGTGTCGCTCTATGCGGCGACCAAGAAGGCGACGGAGGCGATGAGCCATTCCTACGCGCATCTGTTCGAGGTGCCGATCACCTGCCTGAGGTTCTTTACTGTCTACGGTCCATGGGGGCGGCCGGACATGGCGCTATTCAAGTTCGCCGAGGCGATCGCCAGCGACCGGCCGATCAGCATCTATGGCGATGGCCGGATGCGGCGCGATTTCACCTATGTCGACGACGTGGTGGCGGCAGTCGATCGGCTGATCGGGGTGGCGCCGGTGAAGGGCGTGCCGATATCGGAGGCGGACTCGCTTTCTCCGGTAGCGCCATGGCGGGTGGTGAACATCGCCGGCGGTCGGCCCGTGGAGCTGCTGCGATTCGTTACGGCGATCGAGGCCGCGATGGGACGTGAGGCGAAGAAGCAACTGCTGCCGATGCAACCGGGCGACGTGACCGAGACAGCGGCTGAGATAGAGCTGCTGCGGGCGCTGGTCGGCGAGGTGCCGCAGACGCCGGTGGAAGATGGCGTAAGGGCGTTCTGCGATTGGTTCAAAGGGTGGCGGAGCTAAACCCGCACCAACTCCTCCATGTCGGTCGGGCAGCAAGATCGGTGGACGGAACCGGGCGGCGCAGTTCTGTCGACCGAACGGAAAATCGCTTGAGTGCTAACGACTCCCGTCCGCTGACATGTTAGGGACAAGTATTCGTTTCTGATCGGCACTCGCCGACCGCCCTACTCTTCCGGATTCCCAAATTGACGGCCACAGCTTCGGCATCGGCGACTTCCGTCGCCAGCAAGACCACGCTCTCGATCATCATCGCGGTGTCGGCCTGCCACCTGATCAACGACACCATGCAATCGCTGCTGTCGGCGATCTATCCGATCCTCAAGGAGAGCTATGGCCTCGACTATGTGCAGATTGGCCTTCTCACGCTGACCTTCCAGTGCACGGCGTCGCTGCTGCAGCCGGCCATCGGCATGTACACAGACAAGCGCCCCCTGCCCTTCTCCCTGCCGGTGGGCATGGCGTCGAGCCTGGTCGGGCTGCTGATCCTCGGCTTTGCGCAGAGCTACTGGCTGTTGCTGGTCGGTTCGGCCTTTGTCGGGTTGGGCTCGGCCATCTTTCACCCCGAAAGCTCGCGCGTGGCGCGGCTGGCTTCGGGTGGGCGGCACGGTCTCGCGCAGTCGTTGTTCCAGGTGGGCGGCAATGTCGGCTCAGCGATCGGACCGCTGCTGGCTGCCTTCATCGTCTTGCCGCGCGGGCAATCGAGCGTCGCCTGGTTTGCTGCCGGCTCGCTGATCGGCATCTTCATCCTGACGCGGGTGGGCATGTGGTATGCGGCGCACCGCAAGGCCAATGCCGGCAAGGCGCCGGTGAGCACGGCGCTGCTATTCGACAAGCGCACCACCGCGATTGCCCTCACCGTGCTGACGGTGCTGACACTGACCAAGAACGCCTACATGGCCGGGCTTTCGAGCTACTACACGTTCTTCCTGATCGACAAGTTCCAGGTCGGGGTGCAGGACGCCCAGCTGTTGCTGTTCGTCTATCTCGGCGCCTCGGCAGTCGGGGTGTTCCTGGGCGGTCCGATCGGCGACCGCTTCGGCGCCAAGTTCGTGATCTGGTTCTCGATCCTCGGGGTGCTGCCGTTCACCCTGGCCCTGCCCTATGCCGACCTCACCTGGACGGTGATCCTCACCGTGCTGATCGGACTGATCTTCTCGTCGGCATTCTCGGCCATCGTGGTGTTCGCACAGGAGCTGCTGCCGGGCCGGGTTGGCATGATCGCCGGGATCTTCTTCGGCTTCGCCTTTGGCGCGGGCGGCATCGCCGCCGCCGCTCTGGGTGCATTGGCCGACGTGACCGGCATCCAGTACGTGTTCTGGCTCTGCTCGTTCATGCCACTGGCCGGGTTGCTGACGGTGTTCCTGCCGGAAATGCAGCACAAGGTGCGATGAGTCCGCGATCTCTCTTCATCTCTCCCCTTGCGGGAGAGAAAGCGATTTCTTGGGCTTAGCCCTTCGCTAAGCCTTAGAAATCGCAAGAGAGGGGATTTGGCGGGCACGGTGGCGCCTCACGCCCCCTCTCTGGCGAAAACTAAGGACTTAGCTGCGCTAAGCCCAAGTTTTCGCTTTCTCCCCCGCCAAGGGGGAGAGTCCCGACTGAGAGATCTCCGTCAGATCTGCAGCAAAGCCACCGGCTTCTGCAACTTGAACACCGTGCCGGCGGCGCTCAGCGTGCCATCGGCTGCCACGTCGAACACCACGAGGTCTTCGCTTTCCTGGTTGGCAACAATCAGGTGTTTCTCCAACAGCAGGAAGAAGCGGGGCCAGTTGCCGCCGCACGAGATGTTCTGTTTCAGGCTGATGCGGCCGTCGGCGGCGATGGCGAAGGCAGTGATCGAGTTGTGGCCGCGGTTCGAAACATAGAGCACGGTGCCGGCGGCATTGATCTGGATATGGGCGCCGGTGGACTCGCCCTTGAAGTCGGCGGGAAGCGCCGACAGGGTGTTGAGTTCGGTGAGTTTGCCGCCAGCCTCACGCGCCAGCGCCGTGACCGTCTCGGCATATTCGGTGAAGAGATAAGCGAACTTGCCGTTGGGGTGGAACGCCAGGTGGCGCGGCCCGGCGCCCTTGGGGGTCGAGAACGCCGTCTCCGGGCCGCCGACGAAGTTGCCGGCCTCGTAACGGACGCTGCGCACTTCATCATGGCCGAGATCGACAGTGTAGAGCCGGTCGGACTCTGGCGACCACTGCGTCCAATGCGCATGCCCCTTGTCATGGGCGTGCGCGCTGCGGAGCACGGTGGGATCGGATTTCAGCGCACCGGTCCCGGCATCGATCGAGAACACCGGGGTCGAGTCGTCGCCATAATTGGCGACGGCGAGCTTGGTGCCCTTGGGGCTGATGCGGAGGTAGCAGGGGTACTTGGCGCCGGTCGACTGGTAGCCGAGCGGGGTGGCGGCGGCATTGTCGGCGGAGAGCGTGAAGGCGCCGGCTTTCTCGGCCATTTCGTCGGTAACGTAGACAGTGCGCGTCGCAGGCGCGAAGGCGATCCATGAGACATCGGGCGTGCCGGGATAGCTGCGCACCAGCTCGATATTGCCGGTGGCGGTATCGAAGCTCAACAGCTTCAAGCCTTCGCCATTCGGGCCGGTATAGGATCCGGACAGCAGAGAAATCTTGGTCACGCGGCACTCCTCTTCGCGCTCGACGCGGGACGGGGAGCGCCGCGTTCACGGCAAGCTTCTTACGAGACTCGCCGGCTGAAAGCTATTGCGGGGCCTTGGGTCGTTTCGGGTCGTAGCCGACGCAGGTGGTGATGCCCTGGTCGCGCGAACAGGTGACGTTGTAGCCGCCCGATTTCGAGCAGGTGCCGGTGTTGTCGTCATGCGACTCGTAGGTGCCGCCCATGCTGGCGCAGTTGGCGCCATACTGGCCGATCGTCAGACTTTTCGAGGTCTGGTAGACGTTGTCGGCAGCAGCGACGGCGGTAGTGAGCCCAAGCACGGCAGCGAGAACAAGAAGCGTTTTCATGATGCTGGTCCCTCATTGAAGCCCGCGCGGGGTGCGCGTCGGGCTTGAGGGTGCGCTCCTGGCGCTGTCACAGCGCTGAACAGGCCGTTCAGCGGGCCCGGTCCCAGCCCTCGCGCATCAGCTTGAAGCCCTTCTCGTAGACGTCGGCCTCCGAGGCGAACAGCGGCCGCCAGATCTTGGTCGCCGCCGCGAGATCGGGCAGTGCCGAGCCGAAGGCCTCGATGGTCATCCAGCCGTCGTAGCCGGACTGCTTGAGGGCGTTGAACACCGACTGGAAGTCGATGTGGCCGGCGCCGGGAACGCCGCGATTGTTCTCGGAAATATGGACGTGATTGATCTGGTTGATCGTCGCCGGGATCACGTCGGTGATCGAGTTCTCTTCGATGTTGAAGTGGAAGGTATCGTAGAGATAGCCGTAGTTCGGCTCGTCGACGGCCTTGACCAGTTCGGCCGCCTGGGCCGCCGAGTTGAGGAAGTAGCACTCGAAGCGGTTGAGCGGCTCGACCGAGAGGGCGACGCCCTGCCGCGCGGCGTACTGCGCCGCCTGCTTGTGGACGTCGCGGACCCTCGCCTTCTCATCGGCCGTGGCGCCGCGGCCGGTGAACTCGCCGAGCGGCTGGTGGAACGGGCCGGCGGCAAGCGTGCCGCCCAGCGCTGCGGTGCAGTCGGTCAGCCACTGCAGGTGGCTGAGGGCGCCGGCTCGGTCGCTCAGTTCGGGCGAGACGGCGGACTTGCCGCCACCCGGCATGACGCCGATGCCGGTGGCACCCAATCCGAGATCGCGCAGCCGGCGGCCGAGCTTTTCGTAATGATCGGGCGTGCCCTCGAACATCGGGACTTCGACGCCGTCATAGCCCACGGCCTTGAGGCGCTCGATGATCGGCCAATGTGCGTCGGTGACGTGGGTGGTCCAGAGCAGGAGGTTGAAGCCGAGTTTCATTCGATAGTTCCGATAGTTCCGTTTGCTTGGCTACCCCTCACCCCAACCCTCTCCCCCCAAGGGCGCTATTGCGCCCCCTAGGAGGGGCGAGGGGGCGGGGTGGCGACGCCGGTTATTCCCACGAACATGATGCTGGCCGCTCTGTCGCCCCCTCGCCCCTCTGGGGAGATGGCCGGGGTGAGGGGCGCCAAGCGCGCTACAGGTTCACCCAGCTCCCCGACTTGCCCGAGGCAATGATCGCATCGCAGAGCTTATTGGTCGCCAGTGCGTCCCTGAAGGTCGGTGCTGCCGGTTTGCCGGTCTTCAGGCCCTCGAGAAAATCGGCGGCAGTGTGGGTAAAGCTGTGTTCGAAGCCGATGACGAGGCCGGGGACCCACCACTTGCCGAGATAGGGGTGGTCGCCGTCGGTGACGAGAATGTTGGTCCAGCCGCGCAGTCGCCCTTCGGTCGAGTGATCGAACCACTGCACGCGGTTCATGTCGTGCAGATCCCAGGCCAGCGAGCCCTTTTCGCCGTTGATCTCGAGCGTGTAGGCCGCCTTGTGGCCGCGGGCGTAGCGGGTGGATTCGAAGGTGCCGAGCGCACCGTTGGCAAAGCGGGTCAGCACCGCGGCGGCGTCGTCGATGCCGACGGTCTGCTTCTTGCCGGTATCGGCGTGGGTGCGCTCCTTGACGAAGGTCTCGGTCATGGCGGTGAGCGAGGCGATATCGCCGTTGATCCACAGGGCGCTGTCGAGGCAGTGCGCGAGGAGATCGCCGGTGACGCCCGAGCCAGCTGCATCGACATCGAGGCGCCAGGTGCCCTGCCCGCCCTGCGGCACGTCGGGCGAAATGGTCCAATCCTGCAGGAATTTGGCGCGATAGTGGAAGATGCGCCCGAGCTTGCCGTCCTCGACCAGTTGCTTGATCAGCGTCACGGCCGGAACGCGGCGGTAATTGTACCAGACGAGGTTGGGAACGCCCGCCTTCTCCACCGCATCGACCATCGGCTGCCCTTCGGCGGCAGTGCGGGCCAGCGGCTTCTCGGTCAGCACCATCTTGCCGGCCTTGGCGGCGGCGATGGCGATCTCGGCGTGGAGGTCGTTGGGCACGCAAATGTCGATGGCGTCGATATCGCGGCGCTCGATCAGGGCACGCCAGTCGTGCTCGACGCTCTCATAGCCCCATTGTTCGGCGAAGCGGCGCACCTTGCTGTCATTGCGCGCCGCCACCGCCTTCAGCACCGGATGGTAGCCGGTATCGAAGAAATGGCTGACGGAAGCCCAGGCATGCGAGTGGCAGCGAGCCATGAAGCCGTAGCCGACCATGCCGATATTGAGTTGTTTGGTCATTGCAGTGTTCCTTGGAGTACGACAGTCGCCCCACCCGCGGATGTCATCCCGGCGAAAGCCGGGACCCATCTCGCGGTCAGCGCCTGCGGTGAGTTGGGTCCCTGCTTTCGCTGGGATAACACCGAGTGGAGGAGAGGAAGGTGGCCACCATGCTCCCTATTCCCGCCAGCCGTGCGCGTCGCGGACCTTGAGCATGGCGGCGAGGATCTTGTTCCAGGTGGATTGCTGCTCCATTACGGCGTTGGGGAACATGCAGCCATCCCAGCAGATGTGACGCATCTTCCTGGTCAGCTCGCCCTTGTCGTCACGCAGCCAGTAGCCGGCATGTTTCACCACATCGAGCCGCCCGTTCGGGTCGTCGATCTGGCAGTGGCGACCGGTTTTCTCGTGGTCCCCAGAACCAAACGTCGTGCCGTCGTTCTGGGCGACGTGGAAATCCAGCGTCCAGGGGCGGAGCGCATCGGCGACCTTGTGGTAGGCGGCATCGAGCGCCGCCTTGTCGCTCCACTCGAAATCCTTGGCAAGGATGCGGTCTTTCTCGGCGTTGGCGCCGAGCACGAACAGCATCGAATGCGCCATGTCCGCCTGGTAGCCGACGACGCCGGGCATGTTGACCAGCTCGAGCAGTTTGACGTTCTCGCGCCACGAATGCATGCCGCCCCAGCAGATCTCGCCCTCGGCGACGATGTACTCGCCATAGTGCTGGGCGATGCGACCGGCCTCGCGGAAGGTGTCGGCGATCTTTCGGGTGTTACCCTGGGGGTCGGCATCCCAGGCTTCGACACCGGTGGAGCTGTCGACGCGGATGCCGCCGGTGGGGCGGATGCCGAGCTCGCGCATCTGCTGGCCGATCCTGCAGGCCTTCTCGACCTGGGTGAGGAAGCGCTTGACGTCATCGGCGTCCCCCATGGCCGAGCCGCCGCCGGCGCCCCCCCAGATCGGGGCGACGAAGCTGCCGACCTTAAGGCCGTAGCTCGCGATATGATCGACCATCCGCTTCACATCGTCCTTGCCGCTGTCGATCGAGATATGCGGATCGGCGAGCCACAGATCGACACCGTCGAACTTCTGTCCATCGACCTCGGCATTGGCGGTGAGCTTCAGCAGGGTATCGAGGGAGATGATCGGCTCGGCGCCGGGGGCGCCCTTGCCGACCACGCCAGGCCAGGTGGCGTTGTGCAGTTTCGGGTAGTTGTTGGATGCCATGGTCCCCCTCCCCTGGGGTCTAAAATCTCAAAACAAACTCACGCGGCCTGGTGCCGAAGGTTCAGACCGGTCCTGGCGTCGAACAGCATCACCTTGTCGGGGTTCCAGCTGAAGCGGACGGCCTCTTCGACCTTGACCTCGACGCGGGCCGGGACGGCAGCGCGCATCAGGTTGTCGCCGACGCGCAGGGTGACGATTTTCTCGATGCCGTGGTTCTCGACGTCGTGGATACGGGCTTCGTTCGGGGCGCCGGCGGCCACCTCGACATCCTCCGGCCGGATACCGAAGGTCACCGGCCCCTCGACGGCGGCGCTGCGGGTGATCGGCATTTCGAAGGCGTGAGCGACACTGGCCACATCCCCGGCCAGGCTGCCCGGCAGCAGGTTGATGGCGGGCGAGCCGACGAAGCTCGCAACGAACGTGTCGCGCGGGTTGGTGTAGACGTCGCGC
>JAEUMC010000705.1 GCA_016793415.1 Devosia sp.
ATTCCTCCCGCATGTCTCGCCCCTCCAGGCCTCGCGCCGAGCGGCGCCCGACGGACGTTTCTCGTCCTGTCGGCAACTGCACAATAGACGGCTCATCGGAAAAGTCGAACGCTCAAGCGTCGGGCCGCCCACGCCCGACCAGCCGCGACGATTGGCGAAACCGGTGCGTCTGACAGCGCTGTGATCAATTGATCATTGACAGTGGGGCTCAAGTTACATTTTCTGTCGCCGCGAACTGGGCTGTCGATCCTTTCCAGTTACTGCAACTATATATGCAGAGCAGTTTTTGTTCTTTTTAGATCAGCGCAATGCATCGACTGAGCGATTTTTGCTCATCGGCAAAATGTGATCATACCCGGTACTGGGCCAGGTGCGATCAGCCGAATACGGTGCATGATGAAGGCGTCGGCGTGACTTCAGGCGTTGGGGGGCAACAAACCAGCGTTCTGATGTGGGGGAAATGACAATAATAGATACACAACCAGGCATTGCTGCGCATGACGGCTGCGCGGCGAATGGTCGGACGAATCTGTGGCGGGAGGCACCCCGCTCGTGAACCAGCTTTCGCACCTGCAGCCGGGGCTGACGGAAACACCGACCGATACGCTGTCGCATGCGCAGATCCGCGCGGCGCGCGCCTATCTGGGCTGGACGGCGATCGAACTTGCCGAGGAGTCGGGAGTATCGTTCTCGACCGTGCGCCGGGTCGAAATGCCCGGCCACCGCGCGGTTCGCAACGAGAACCTCGCAGCAATCCGCGAGGCGTTCAGCCGCCACGGCGTGCGCTTCGTCAGCTATGCCGATGGCGGCCTCGGAATCGCCGGGCGGAGTTAGAGGTTGCCGGCAAAGAAGCTGAGCGCAGCGGCGCGCATGCGCGGCGTCTCCTGGTGCTTCACGCCGGGCTCCGACACCAGTTGCAACCGGCCGGGCGCGTTGGCGTAGGCGGCGCTGGTTTCCTCCCACGCCAGTGCCACGGCAGCCGGCGGGGTCAACGAGTCCGCCTCGCCGATACAGATGAGCTGCGGGCGCGGCGCCACCAATGCACCAATGGCGCCGGCATCAGCCTCGTTCAACAGGCCTGGGACGATCAGGTAGACGCCATGACCGTCATGGTTGCCCAGCTCGATCATCTTGCGCAAATCGGCAAAGCAGCAGAGGTGCGCCACGGCCTTGATGCGCTCGTCCATCGCCGCCAGCCAGTAGCTCAGCGTACACCCCATCGAGATGCCGAAAGCGCCGATCCGTTCCGCGTCGACATCCGGGCGCGAGGCCAGATAGGTCAGCGCCGCCGAGTGGTCGCAGAGCATCTGGCTGAACAGGCCCTTGCCGTACCAGAGCAACGCCTTGGCCGCCGCCCCCTCGGTGACCGTGGCGCGCTTGCCGAACACCGGCATGTCGATGGCGAGCGTCACGTAACCGGCGCGGGCGAACGCCGGCCCCAGCGGATCGAGCAGATACTCGCGGCCGTCGAGCAGTTCGTCGGCGCCGATGTCGTAGCGGCCGCCATGCGAGTGACCATAGAGGATCGCCGGCAACCTGCCCTCGACCTTCAGCGGCCGGGTGAGGATGCCGCGGACCTCGGTATCACCGAGCCGGAGCGTCAGATGTTCGACCTCGTAGTCGTCGCGCTGCTCGATCTGGGCAGCACTCAGCGACACAGCCGGTTCCACCAGCCCGATGAGCTGGCGCAGCCTCGCACGCGTAATGGCCATGTTACTTGTCGTCGTCGGAGACGATGGCGAACTCCAGCGGCAGGGCCGTGGTATACTTGATCTGACCCATGGCGAAGGACGAGCTGACATCGGTCAGATTGATCTTCGAAATCAGCTTTTTGTAGAACGAGTCATAGGCAGCGATGTCGGGAACGACGACGCGCAGCAGGTAATCCACTTCGCCGCTCATCCGGTAAAACTCGACCACCTCGGTGAAGTCCTCCACCACGGCAGCGAACTTGCGCATCCACGCATCGTTGTGCTCGTTGGTGCGGATCGACACGAACACCGTGACGCCAGCATTGATTTTGGTGGGGTCCAGCACCGCAACGCGGCCCTTGATGATCCCATCCTCTTCCATCTTCTGGATGCGCCGCCAGCACGGCGTCGTCGACAGCCCTACCTTGCGGCCGATTTCGGCAACAGGAGTGGTCGCGTCCTTCTGCAGGAGCGCCAGAATCTTGCGATCGATCTTGTCCAAAGCTATGGCAGCCCCCTAGAAATCAGATTGCGTGACTGTGAGGAAATCAGCGCGATAACGCAAAGATGGTCGGATAAGGCGGCCATACAACGCAAACATCTTGCGCCTGTCAACTAGGTAGAAGGCTCCAGAGCCAGGTCAGGAAACGCTCGAAGCGGCTGGGGTTGCCGGCCTCCGCGGCACCGCCCTCAGCCTCGCGTCGGCGCCACTCGGCCGGAGTATCGAATTGCCCCTGCCACACGCCCCGCCTGGCGCGTCGTGCCTGGCTCTCGGCTCCCAGGTAGCTGTCCGTCGCAATGGCAAGTCCGTCGGCGACCAGGGCCTCGGCGATATCCAGCTTGCCGTCACGGCAGACGGCCAACAGCCGGCCGTAGCGGTCGTGGCCTTCCGGACGGCAGGACAGCGTGCGGTTACGGGTCAACTCCCGCATACGGCCGGCAGCTGCCTTGCCGCACTCCCATGAGCCGCCTGCCGCTGTACGACAGGTCTGGTTCCATTCCGGAGCGTCGATCCCAGGCAGGCGGATGCGCTGGCCGGCGACATCTATGGTATCGCCATCGCTCACCCGCTCGACCTGGCCGGTCAACTGCGGACCATCGAGGTTGAAAGGCGCATCGGGCTGCAGCAGGTAGACCACGATCGCCAGCCCGACGAGGATGACCAGCCAGCTGCGCCAAGGCACCTTGCGACGACGTGGCAACGGGTTGCGGCGACCGTTGGCCCAGGCGGGCATGGCTCGATGCAGGATGGGCTGCAACTGCTTCTCACCACGGGCTTTTCCCATTTGCAGCCCCTGCCCTTCACCCAAACTTAACCATGCGAGGCTAAGGGTTTTTGCACAAGCGTAACGAACGCGTTTCCTGTTCGTAGTGTTTAGTCGAGTACTGCGTAAATGTCGGTAAAGCCCGCGATGCACGATCAGGACGTGCGCGCCCAGATGGGCCGCGAGCTTCGTCGCAACTCGCAGCGGACAGTCTTCGACGCACGACAGCGTCTCACCTCGAGTTCGGGCACCCGCGCTTCCTTCGATTTCGAACTGCTGGACGAGTATGCCAGCTCACGGCTCGGCGGCCTGCTGGCCGTGCCGGCGCTGGTGCTGATCCTGACGCTGTTTTCCAGCCTCTGGGTCTCGCCGCTGGCCGCCGCCGGCTGGGCCACGCTGGTGATCATCGCCAACCTTGCGGTGGTCTGGCTCTGTCGCCGCTTCAAGACCGAGGACCCCGCCAAGTTCAATGCCGGCAACTGGACGGCAACCTTCATCGGCGCGGAACTGGTCAACGGCATCGCCTGGGCCTTGCTGGCGCTGTTCACGCTGGTGGCCGACGACCGCATGGCGCTGCTGGTGGCGATGTTCGCCATCACGCTGGTAGGCATCGCCGCCAACGCCGTATCGACGCGGACGCTCCCGGGCGCCACGCTGATGAGCACCCTTCCCGCCGCGGCTACGGTGACCATCACCCTGCTGCTGGCCGGCGGCACGCTCAACTGGGCCTTGGCCGCAGTGGTGGTGGGCGGCGAGATGTTCTTCGTCTATCTCGCCAAACAGCTCTACGCCTCCGAGCTCGAAACCATCGAGCACCAGGCCGAAAAGGATGCGCTGATCAACGAGCTCGAGGAAGCGAGGGAGATGAGCGACGAGGCCCGGCGGCACGCCGAGCAGGCCAACATCGCCAAATCGCAGTTCCTCGCAACGATGAGCCACGAGCTGCGCACCCCGCTCAACGCCATTATCGGCTTTTCCGAAGTGCTGCAGTCCGAGCTGCTCGGCGCCCACAACGTGCCGCAGTACAAGGAATATGCCGGCGACATCCATTCGTCCGGCCAGCACCTGCTCAACCTGATCAACGAGTTGCTGGATCTCAGCCGCATCGAGGCGGGCAAGTACGACCTCAACGAGGAAGCGGTGTCGCTGATCGACATCGCCGAGGATTGCCGGCGCATGGTGGAGATCCGCGCCAAGGGCAAGGGGATCGAACTCTCGGTCAGCTATGCGCATAACCTGCCCAAGCTCTGGGGCGACGAGCGGGCGATCCGCCAGGTAGTATTGAACCTCCTCTCCAACGCCATCAAGTTCACCCCGCAATCGGGCAAGGTGCACCTGATGGTGACGCGTTCGGGCGATGGCGGCCAACTGCTGAGCGTACGCGACAACGGCCCCGGCATTCCCGAGAACGAGATCGAGACGGTGCTGAGCTCGTTCGGCCAGGGCTCCCTGGCGCAGAAATCGGCGGAACAGGGCGCCGGCCTCGGCCTGCCGATCGTGCAGAAGATCATGGAGTTGCACCAGGGGCGGTTCGACCTGTTTTCGAAGCTCCGCTTCGGCACCGAGGTGATTGCCACCTTCCCGCGCGCCCGCGTCATGGATGCACTGGCGCCGGTGGTGGAAAAGAAGCCGCGGCTGCGGATCTACTCAGAAGCCAGCTGAGGCACGCGCAAGCGGTACCTTCTGGCAATGGCCCGACCGGCCGGTTCGCCGCATACTCCCCAGTCAAAAGGGGGAATCCATGCCTTCCATTGCCAATGCCGACGAGCTGACCCGGCTCGCCTTCGAGAACTGCATCTTTCCCGTCGCCGACCAGCGCATCGTGCGCGAACAGGGGCCGACCATCTATGTCGCGGCCGACGGGATCGCCCTGACCGACAGCCATGGCGTCACCCGGCTCGATATGATGGGCTCGCACACCCGCGCCAACTCGCTGGGCTACGGCAACCGCGAGATCGCGACGGCGGTGTTCGAGCAGATGAGTGCGGTGCACTATATCGGCACCACCAGCCATTTCGCCGAACCGACGCTGCGGCTGGCCGGCAAGCTGGCGGAGCTGGCGCCGGGGCGGCTGAAGCGCTCGGCCTTTACCAGCGGTGGGTCGGAATCGGTGGAGACCGCGCTGAAGCTCGCCAAGCAGTACCAGCGCGAGAGCGGCAGGAAACCGCGAGCCTACAAGACGATCTCGCGCTGGAACGCCTATCATGGCGCCAGCATGGGGGCGCTGTCGGTGACCGACTGGCTGGCTGTGCGCGACGTGTTCGAGCCACGGGTGCCGGGCCACAGTTTCATTCCCAACCCGACCCGCTACCGCAACCCGTTCGGTATGCCCGAGGACGAGTATGCCGAACTCTGCGCCACCTATCTCGAGCGCGAGATCCAGCTGCAGGGACCGGAAAGCGTCTCGGCCTTTATCGGCGAGCCGGTGATGCAGGCGCATGGCGTGCAGGTGCCGCTGCGGCGCTACTGGGACCGGGTGCGCGAGATCTGCGACAAATATGGCGTGCTGCTGATCGTCGATGAGGTGATCACCGGGTTCGGGCGCACCGGCACCTGGTTCGCCAGCGAGCATTTCGGGCTGGAGCCCGACATCATGACCATGGCCAAGGCGCTGAGCGCCGGCTACGGGCCGATCGGCGCCGTGATCACCCGCGACGAGATCGCCGATGCGATCCCGCTGTTCCGGCACGTCCACACCTTCGCCGGCCACGCCAGCATGGCGGCAGCGGCGAACGCCGCTATCCACATCAAGGAGCGGGACGGGCTGGTCGAGGCAGGCAGGCGCAACGGCACGCGCTTCGGCGCCGAGCTGGCGGCGGCACTTGATACCCACCGAATCGTCGGTCAGGTGCGGGGGCTGGGCATGTGGTGGTGTGTGGATTTCGCTGCCGACAAAGCAACCAGGGCCGCGTTCACCGACGATACGGTGGCGGCGATCGTCCGCCGGATGAGCGACCACGGCATCCTCGCTTCGGCGATCGGTACGGCGCTGGAAATGGCACCGCCGCTGATCGCAACGCCGGAGCAGCTGGCGCGAGCCGTGGAAGTGTGTGCTCGGTCGGTGGAGGAAGTGGCACGCGAACGGGGACTTTAGCTTGCGACGATTTCCGCGATGGCCATCGCGACGAAGTCCAGCGCATTGCGGCGTCGGGCAAACGGATTGCCATATCTCGACGCCGTGCCGCGGCGATAAGCCAGCGCCTCTTCGAGGATCAGCCGCCAGCGCGGCTCGAACGCCTCGAGTGCCCATTCGCCGGCAGCAGACTTTGAGGCGATCGCTCCGGTAGCCTTGGTGTAGGCAAGCCGGCTAATGCCCAAGACGCCCCACATCGGAGCGCCGCGGCCGAGCATGGAGGGAGTGAAGCCGGATGCGTGGCGCGACCAGCGGCGCCAATACGTGTCGGCATTGTCGCGCACCCAGCCGATCAGCCGTTCCCGGTCCTGCCAGAGCGCGGCGCGATCGAGTTCGCCGATCACGGTGATCGCCTCGGGCAGCGCGTGCCAGGTGACGGGGTTGCGGTTGCCGCGCGCCGCGATGACGAAGTCGCCCTGCTGCGAGGTTGGCCCGTCGCCGATGGCGTCCGGGCCAGTGTCCAGTTCGGCTGCGGTGACCCAGATGCCGTCGAGGCGTGGCAGTGTCGGATCGGTGCGATAGCTGCGATGAACCAGCACCAGCGCCTCGGCATCCTCGGCGGTGAGCGGGTGCGACAGCACGGCAACGAAATCGAGGTCGCTGCGTGCCGGGCGGAAGTCGCCATCGGCACTGGAGCCGATGAGGTGGAGGCCGCTGATCAGGTCGCCGGTGTTGCGCCTTAGCAGGGCGGCGAAATGGCCAGTCGCGAGGTCGATGGTTGCCGCTGCACCGGCCGTGGTCATCGTCCATGCCCCCGTTTTGCAGACCTTGGCGTGCCTGGTTGCCACGTTGTTGTGGAGGCGCAGCGCGATCTTGGCAAGCGCAGGCCGTTCAGCAGATCGCAACGACTCTTCGATGCCCGTTAACCATCCATTGGCCGCTTGCCGACTGGGACGTTGACGGCGACGGATCGTCCGGCGCCATCGTCATGACGCGGGGTGCGTTCTTGCTGGAGGGCAACGATGACGACCACCGACTTCAAGGTTCGGGTAAAGGTGTCGCGCTGGAGCGACGACCAGAAGCGGGAGTTTGCCGCGATAGACCGGCGTGCCAGGGCCTTCACGACGCGTCCGGTTACTGACATGTTCGACAAGGACGGCAACGTCGTTCATCCGACCTGGCTCAAGATCCTGGCCGACCTCGAGGCCTGGGCACTAAGGCACAAGGTAAAGGGCGGCACCACGGAGCGAGACCGTGACCCGGTGGTCCCCGAAGGGATTGCCCCAATTATCCTCTCCGATTGCCCGAGCCGGACGACTTCGATCGAGACCCTGGAGATCGCCGGGACGAACCAGACGATCAAGACCAAGTACACCTGCTACTTGAAGCGCCGTGGCCTGCTGAACCGATGCACCTACCGGTGCTATTCCGAGCAGATTTAGGGCCTGCTTCAGCCCTTGTCGCTGACCCCGGCGCTTCCGAAGGTCGCCATGTTGTTGTGGAGGTGGAGCGCGGTCTTGGCGAGCACGACCGCCAGGGCCGCGCCGCTCCCCTCCCCCAGCCGCATGCCAAGGTTTAGCAGCGGCTGCTTGCCCATCGCCTCGAGCGCCCGGGCATGGGCGTGCTCGCCCGAGAGGTGGCCGAAGATGCAGTGATCGATGGCATCGGGGTTCACCGCCTGTGCGATGGCCGCCGCCGCTGTCGCGACAAAGCCATCGACGATGACCGGAATCTTCTGCTGGCGGGTGGAGATGATGGCGCCGAGCATGGCGGCGATTTCACGCCCCCCGAGGCGTGCAAGAATGGCGAGCGGGTCGCTCAGCGCGTCCTTGTGCAGCGCCAGGGCACGATCCACGGCATCGGCCTTGCGCTGCAAGCCTGCGTCATCGACGCCGGTACCGCGGCCGACCCAGTCGGCGCCGGTGCCGCCGAACAACGCGGCGTAGATCGCGGCGGCGACCGTGGTGTTACCGATCCCCATCTCGCCGATGGCCAGCAGGTCCGGCTTACCCGCCACCGCTTCCATGCCGTAGGCCACGGTGGCGGCACACATCCGATCGTCCATGGCGGCGGTGCGGGTAATGTCGCCAGTGGGCAATTCCAGCGCCAGTTCGAAGACGCGCAGGTTCAGCTCATGCAGCGCGCAGATCTGGCTGATCGCGGCGCCGCCGGCGGTAAAGTTGGCGACCATCTGCGCCGTCACTTCACGCGGGAAAGCGGAGACGCCCTGATCGGTAACGCCGTGATTGGCGGCGAAGATCGCCACCATCGGGTTGTCGAGGGTGGGTTTGGCTTTGCCCTGCCAACGGCCGAGAAACTCGACCAGGCCCTCCAGTTCGCCGAGCGAGCCGGGCGGCTTGGTCAGCTGGCGATCGCGCTGGCGGATGGCCGCGACAGCGCTTTCGTCACCCGCGGGAGCGATGTGCAGGAGGTCGATGATGTCGGCGAAGGGAGAGGGCACGTTCGGCTCCGGCTCAGGGGACGTCACTCATGGGCGAGTCCGCCCCCAAGAGTCCAGCGTGATCGGGATCAGGGCTGACCCGGGGATCAACCGATGCCC
>JAEUMC010000715.1 GCA_016793415.1 Devosia sp.
CGCTGGGCCGAATGGGCCGGGCTCGCCGCAGACATCGCCATCCAGTTCGACCGCGCCGGGCTGCAACTGCACAAGGCGAGCTTTCTCAACGACTATGTCGAACCGCACCCGCTGGGCGCCGGGCTCTACTGGGGCATCGAGTTCAAGGATTATGCCGGCAACCCCTGGAAGTGCGACATCTGGGGCTGGGAGCCGTTCGATTTCGCGGTGCGCCAGGCGCGCGACGCCAACCTTCGGGCCGACCTGTCGGCCTGCGACCGCGACCTGATCCTGAGACTGAAGCACGAGGCGCGCGAGCGGCCGGGCTATTACGGCGTCATGGTGGGCAGCTTCGACATCTACCAGTTCGCGCTCGCCGGAGCCGGCGAGACGCTGGATGAGCTCGAGGTGTGGAAGGGCTTGGTGGCTTAGAAGCACACTCCGTACGTCGGTCGCGCGGGGACCCTCAGTGCCGCGCGGGAGGCCTCTAGCCACTGGACCGCTTTAATGCTGCGCATATTCGTGAAGTAGTTGGGGTACCTGGGGTTGGTTCCAGCGCAGAAACTAGCCTTCTCGACCTCGTCGAGTTTCACCAATTCGGCAAGTGCTTGAGCGACACCAGCCTGCTTTTCAGCGACACGCTCAGGGTGAGATTTGTCATTGGCGAGGATGTAGGCTCCGGTGTCGGCAAAGACTTGCCTCACGGCCAGCCCTCGATCGGTATCGACCCAGCCGCAAACTTGGGCGTCTACCAGGACCGCGGCGATGATGTCGTAGCCGCAAAGGATGCCGGTGCCTGGTGGGTTGCTGTCTTGCGCCAGCGCGCCAGCTGTCAGTCCGAATGCAACAACTGTGGTCAGCAAACCCCTAAGCCTCAGGCGCATGCTATCCTCCCAAATTGAACAATGTTAAATTTGGCACTGCCCGGGACGGTTTCAAGACAGCAGAGCTGGCCTTGGGGCGCCAAGTCTGCCACAGATTGGCGCGTCGGCAGCACCACAAAGACCGGAGATTCTCGATGCAATCCTTCATTTGCGTCACCTGTGGCGTGGGCCATGCGCCGTCCGAGACGCCCCCTACACACTGCGCCATCTGCGACGACGAGCGGCAATATGTGACCGCTGCCGGGCAGCGCTGGACCACACTCAGTGAGCTCAAAGCCAAGCACACGATCGAGTTCAAGGAGCAGGAGCCGGGGCTGGTTGGGATCGGGGCGACACCCCAGATCGCCATCGGGCAGCGGATGCTGCTGATCCGGCAGCCTGATGGCGGTATCCTCTGGGATTGCACCCCGCTGGTCACCGACGAGGCCGTCGCCCGGATCAAGGAACTGGGCGGGGTGCGGGCGATGGCGATCTCGCATCCGCACTTCTATTCCTCAATGGTCGACTGGTCGGAGGCGCTGGGCGGCGTGCCGATCCACATCCACGAAGCCAACCGGCAATATGTGATGCGGCCCTCCGAGCGCGTGAACTACTGGAGCGGAGAGGCGCTGGAGCTGGGCCAGGGTGTAACCCTGGTGCGCAGTGGCGGACACTTTACGGGCTCGACCGCGCTGCATTGGACCGGTGAGGACGGCAAGGGCGTGCTGATGACCGGCGACACCATCATGGTGGTGCCCGATACCCGCTGGGTCAGCTTCATGTACTCCTACCCCAACCTGATCCCGCTGCCGGCGCGCGAGGTGAACCGCATCGTCGGTACGGTCGAGCCGTTCGCCTATGACCGGATCTATGCCGGCTGGTGGTACCGGGTGATGACGCACGATGCCAAGGCAAGGGTCAGGGCATCGGCCGAGCGCTATGTGAAGGCGATCGCCGGGTAGCCCGGATTCCATCCTGGTGTTCCCGGAAACCGTGCCCCATCGGATGGGCCGGTGTCCGCCTGGGTGACCACCCGCCGGTCCCCCTCCCCCGCCCCGCGGGGGAGGAAGGGCAGCTTCGCTGACTTAAGATATATCTTGAGAGCTATCTTGAAGTGCCGATCGCTGAGGCATATCTTTCGGCTATCGTAAGATATATCTTGGAGATGTGATATGCATGATCACGACCACAGGTGGGACCGGAACTGGCGGCGCATGGAAGCCATGGCGCGACGCGGGTTCCGCAAGTTCGGCAACATCGACGTCAACATCAATTCGGGGGATTGGGGCGGCTTCGGCGGCAATTTCCGCATCGGCCGGATGCTGGCCTCGGGCGATCTGCGGCTGGTGGCGCTGTTCCTGATCGAACAGCAGCCGCGGCATGGCTATGACCTGATCAAGGCGATCGAGGAGCATTCGCACGGCTTCTATTCGCCGAGCCCCGGCATCGTCTATCCGGCGCTGACCTATCTCGAGGAGGCGGGCTACGTGACCTCGGCCGCCGAGGGCAACAAGAAGCTCTACACCATCACCGACGAAGGCCGGACGCACCTCAACGACAATCGCGAGGCGATCCAGTCGACGCTCGATTTCCTCGCCAAGGCAGGCTCCGGCATGGAGCACCTGAGGGAGCGGATGGCGAGCCAGGATTTTCCGTTCACGCCGGGGGAGGCGGAGCAGTTCCGCGAGCGATTTCGCGGCATGGGGCGGGAGTTTGGCCGGCGCGGCTGGTTCGGCGATCGCGGCGGTCCGCCGCCGCACCCGGACCATCCCGACCGCCCCGAGCGGCCGGAGCGGCCCGAGCGGGCAGACCACTACTCCGGCCGACCCGACCGTGATCTCGACGACGTGGCGCCGGAAGTGAACGATGCGCGCAAGGCGCTGAAGAAGGCGATCAAGGAAGCGATCCGCCGCGACCCCGAAGAGGATCGCCGGGTGGCGGAAATCCTCCGCCGCGCCGCGCAGGAAATCCGCGAGGGCTACGAGGAAGAAGCAACCGAAGTCGATCTCGGCTGAGTTCTGACTGCTGATTGACAAGCGCTCCCGTCTGGCCGGCTGCTCCCGGAAAGGCGGGAGTTTTCATTGCGGCAAGCTGGTCTCAGCGCGACTTGGTCGGCTGATCCACGACCAATGCCTCACTACCGCCCGGCTGCGAATGTCTCTAACATGCCGGCCAAACATCTTGCCCGGCTGCGAGAGTCCTCGTTCCGGGCCCAAAGGGCGGATAGTGACGTGAACGAGATGGCCCCGATCGGGGTGGACCGGGCTGCGGCGACGCAGGGGGTTGTGGCGCGGCTCAAGGATCTGATCCGCAAGGACCGGATCATGACCGACCCGGTGATGACCTACGCGTATTCGGGCGATGCCAGCTCCTACCGGCTGATCCCCGCCGTGGTGGTGATCGTCAATACCGAGGACGAGGTGCGGGCGGTGATCGAAGCGGCTCGCGCCGAACAGCTGCCGCTGACGTTCCGCGCGGCGGGGACTTCGCTGTCGGGACAAGCGATCACCGACGGGGTGCTCGCGGTGCTCGGCGACGGCTGGAAAAAGCTCGAGATCCATGATGCCGGCCAGCAGATCACGCTGGGGCCGGCGGTAATCGTCGCCAATGCCAACAAGGCATTGAAACCGTTCGGCGCCAAGCTCGGGCCGGATCCGGCGAGCCAGGCCACCTGCAAGATCGGCGGGGTGGTCAACAACAACTCGTCGGGCATGTGCTGCGGTGTTGCCTACAACACCTATCACACCATGCATCGGCTCAGGGTGATGCTGGTCGACGGCACGGTGCTCGATTCGGGCGATCCGGCTTCGGTGGCGGCGTTCCGGCTGTCGCATGCGCACCTCTTGGCCGAGCTCACGGCGCTGCACCACAAGGTCAAGGCCGATCCGGCGCTGGTCGAGCTGATCAAGAAGAAGTACCGGATCAAGAACACCGTCGGCTATTCGATCAATGCGCTCATAGATTTCCACGATCCGATCGACATCCTGATCCACCTGATCGTCGGCTCGGAAGGCACGCTCGGCTTTGTTTCCGAGGTGACCTACAACACCATCCCCGAGCACCCGTTCAAGGTGACCGGGCTGATCCCGTTCCCCGATCCTTATTCGTGCGCGCGTGCCATCTCCAAGCTCGCCAATGGCGGCGTGCAGGTGACGACCGGCGTCACTGCAGCCGAGTATATCGAGCGCCGCGCACTGGCGACGGTCGAGCACCTGCCGGCCATCCAGCCCTACGTAAAATTCTTCACCGAGACTTCGCCGGTGATCCTGATCGACGTGACGGCGCCGGACCAGGCGACGCTCGAACTGGAGACCGCCAAGGCCTCGGCGATCCTCGCCTCGGAAGGGGCGACCGACATCACGTTTTCGGCCGACGAGCATATCTCGCACGGGCTGTGGGACGTGCGGAAGGGCTTCTTCGCCACCGGTGGCGCCGCGCGGCCGAAGGGCACCTCGATGCTGACCGAAGACGTGGCGGCGCCGATCGACCGGCTCGCCGACTTCGTCATCGACATGCGGAAGCTCCTCGACGATTGCGGCTATGAGGACGCGATCATTTTCGGCCATGCGCTGGCGGGAAACCTGCATTTCCAGATGAGCGACAACTTCATGGATCCGCAGGCGGCGGTGAAGTTCGATCACTTTTCGAAGGAACTGTCGGAGCTGGTGTCGGTCCGCTATGGCGGCTCGTTGAAGGCCGAGCACGGCACCGGGCGCGCCATTGCGCCGTTCGTCGAGGCCGAGTGGGGCACCAGGGCCTATCTCATCATGCATGAGATCAAGCGCCTGTTCGACCCGGAGGGGCTGCTCAATCCAGGGGTGCTGCTCAACCCCGACCCGGACATCCACATCAAGAACCTGAAGCTGATGCCGCTGGCCGATGACATCGTCGACCTCTGCATCGAATGCGGCTTCTGCGAGCCGGCCTGCCCCAGCCATCACATGACGCTCAGCCCGCGGCAGCGCATCGCGGTGACGCGCGAGCGGGCGCGACTGCGCGAGACCGGAGAGGATCCGGAGCGGCTCAAGGCGATGGACGAGGGCTTCCAGTATGTGGGGCTCGACACCTGCGCGGCGTGCAACCTCTGTTCGCTGCGCTGCCCGGTGGGGATCGAAACCGGCACGATGGTGATCGGCGAACGCGGCCGCCGCCGGTCGGATGGCGATCGCAACGTGGCGCATTGGGTCGGCGGCCATACCGCAGCGCTCGAGACCGGCATGAAGCTGGGCGTCGGGGCGCAGGCGCTGGGCCGCAAGATCGTCGGCAACGGGGTGGTCGACGCGGTGGCCGGCGCCATGCATGCGCTGGCGCCGAAAGCCGTGCCGCGTGTGTCGCCGGCGCTGCGGCCGGGGCCGGGAGCGCCCAGGCCGGTGCCGTCGAGCAACGCGCCCAACGGGCAGGTGGTTTACTTCCCCTCCTGTGCAACACGGATGTTCGGGGCGCCGACGCGCGAGAACGGGCTGCTGCCGACCACCGATGCGATGATCGAACTGATGCGGCGGGCGGGGTTCGATCCCGTCGTGCCGGAAAAGCTCGAGGGGCAGTGCTGCGGGCAGCCGTTCCTGTCGAAGGGCTTTCCGGAAGAAGCCGAGCGGGTCGGCGGCTCGACCCGGCGAGAACTGGATGGCTTGAGCAAGGCGGGTGCACTGCCGGTGGTGACCGATGCCTCGACCTGCGCCAAGCACATGCGCGAGCATCCGGGCGAGGCGGCAGTGATGGATTCGGCGGAATTCCTGCTCAAGGAAATCCTGCCGCGGCTGAAGATCACCAAGCCATTGCCGATGGTGGCGGTGCATCACAACTGCTCGGCGCAGCGGCTGAAGGAGCAGGGCGCCATTGAAGCGCTGGCGGCGGTGATCGCGCAGAAGGTGGTGGTGCTCGATGCCATCACCTGCTGCGGCTATGCCGGCGACAAAGGGCTCTATGTGCCCGAACTCAACGCCCATGCGACGCGCTTCGCCAAGGCACAGATTCCCGAGGGATGCGAGATCGGGCTGTCGACGGTCTCGACCTGCGCCACCGGGCTGAGCGAGCGAATGGGCATCCCGTTCGTTTCGATCGCCAGCCTGCTCGAAATGGTGAGCCAGCCGGTGCACTGACGCGCCTGGGTTAGGTCACCCGGGCGCAAGAACCGAAGCGGACGACCCTCTAGCAGTCGGGAAACGCGTGCCAAAGCAACGCTCGCCTGTTAGTGCGTTCCTCATGACGGAAGTTCTCATCGACAGTATCGGACAGCACGGCGACGGCATCGGCGAGATCGGCGGCGAGCGGGTATATGTGCCGTTCACGCTGCCGGGCGAGCGGGTGGAGATCGCCAGGGAGGGCGAGCGCGGCACGCTGCTGCGGATCATCGAACCCAGCGTCGAGCGGGCCGAGCCGATCAGCCCGTATTTCGGCGCCTGCGGCGGCTGCTCGCTGCAGCACATGAACCGGGCAACCTACGCCGAATTCAAGCGCTCCCTGGTGGTGACGGCGTTGGCTCATGCCGGAGTGGCGGCCGAGGTGGCGCCCCTTGTTGACGCCACCGGCGCCGGCCGGCGGCGGGCGACGCTGCATGTGCGCAAGGCCGGGGCCGGGTACATGCGGGCCAAGAGCCACGAGGTGCTCGATATCGACGGCTGCCCGATCCTGGTGCCGACACTGTCCAGGCACGCGCCGCGGATCGCCCGGGCGCTGCAGCCC
>JAEUMC010000753.1 GCA_016793415.1 Devosia sp.
ACCGAGGTGCGGGTGCCGCCGGGGACGCGGCGGATCGGCAGGCCGCGAATGCTCTCCCAGCGCTTCACGGTGCGCTCGTCCTTGCCGAAGAAGGCAGCAATCTCCTTCCAGCTGTTCAGCCGCCGGCCCACCCCTTCGGGGCCCGTCTGGTCAGGCATCTGCAAGCCCCGAACTCCGTCGTCCACAGCGGTCGCTCCTTCCGATTTACCAGCCAAGCGGCGCGGCAAGTCAACAGGACGGCGCGCATTTGATGGCGCGCCGTTCCCAGCGAGCGGGTGACGGCGGGGCAATTATCGTCTATCAACGATGAAGGCGAAGGCGCGGCAGGAGTCGGCGGCGCCTGAACCTTTCCCCTGTCGGCAGCATTGTCCTGCCGGATACCAGACATCCCCGGTCTATCTCGGCTTCACCGGCGCTCGCCGGGTCGTCTCATCGTTCAGCTTCGGAGGCAGTAAATGGCAGCGGTTCCATCCCTAACACTTCGCGACGGCAACTCCATCCCGCAACTGGGCCTGGGCGTCTGGCAGGTCGATCCCGCCATCACCGCGCGGGTGGTGTCCGATGCGATCGCGGTCGGCTATCGCTCGATCGATACCGCCGAGGGCTACCAGAACGAAGAGGGTGTCGGCGAAGCGATCAAGCGCGCCAGCGTGCCGCGCAGCGAGCTGTTCGTCACCTCCAAGCTGCGCAATGGCGGGCACGCTCGCGACCTGGCGCTGACGAGCTTCGATGCCACCATGAAGGCGCTCGGGCTGGAGCAGCTCGACCTGTTCCTGATCCATTGGCCGGTGCCGAGCCAGGGCAAGTATGTCGAAGCCTGGAAGACGCTGGTGGAGCTCAAGGCGGCAGGGCGGATCCGCTCGATCGGGGTCTCCAACTTCAATCAGGATCACCTCGAGCGGATCATCGGCGAGACCGGCGAGACGCCGGTGGTGAACCAGATCGAGCTGCACCCCAGGTTCCAGCAGCGTGACAAGCGCGCGTTCCACAAGAGCAACACCATCATCATCGAGAGCTGGAGCCCGCTTGGGTCCGGCCGCATGCTCGATGACGCGACGGTCGGTGCGATCGCCAGGAAGCACGGCAAGTCGATCGCCCAGGTGATCATCCGCTGGCACCTGCAGGAAGGGCTGATCGTCATCCCCAAGACCACGCATCGCGAGCGCATGGTGGAGAATTTCGATGTGTTCGGCTTCGAGCTCGATGCCGACGACATGGCCAAGATCGGTGGGCTGGACCAGCGCGACGGGCGCGTCGGGGCCAATCCGGCGACGGCGTCGTTCCTGTTCTGAGATCTCGCGCCCTTGGCAGAGACGTGCCTTCGAAAGGCCGGGAGCGATCCCGGCCTTTGCTATTCTGCAGCAGCAGTTGAACGACGGCGGAACAGCAGGTCCCTTGCGGCAAGCACGGCGCCGGCGGTGATCAGCAGGCAGGCGATCAGGATCACGTGGCTGTAGGTGGCGTAGCCGGTGAGGATCAGGATCAGTGTCGAGAGCAGGGGGGCCGAGTAGGAAGCGGCCCCCAGCACCTGGATGTCGCCGCGCTTCACCCCGATGTCCCAGACATAGAAGGCGAGCCCGACGGGGCCAAGTCCGAGCCCGATGAGCGCGGCCCACTGCCAGAGGTCGGCCGGCCAGACCGTCTGTTCGAGCAGCAGGTGGCAGACGGTGGCGAGCAGGGCGGTGACGAGGCAGAAGCCGGCGATGGCATCGCTGCTGACCGCGGCGAAGCGGCGCGACAGTACCGAATAGCCGGCCCAGATGACGGCGGCACAGAGCGCGGCGGCGTAGCCGAGGCTATATTGCGGGTCGAAGCCAAAACCCTTGCCGCGGGTGACGACCAGCACGGCGCCGGCCAGCGCCAGCGCGCAGCCGGCAATGTGTTGCCACTTCAGCCGCTCGCCGGGGAGCAGGGCCGAGAACACCACGATCAGCAGCGGCCACAGGTAGTTGATCAGCCCGGCCTCGACCGGCGGCGCGTTCCTGAGCGCGAAGAAATAGCAGAAATGGTAGCCGAACAGCCCGCCGACGCCGAGTACCCAGACCGGCAGCGGCTGGCGCATCGCCTTGATCGCGCCGGGCCGAATGACGAGCAGCGACAGCCCGCCAACGGCGAAGGTAACGGCAGTGAGCTGAAACGCCGGCACGGTGCCGCTGGCGGCGGTAAGGAAGGCCAGCAACGACCACAGCAGCACCGCGGTGAAGCCGATGAAGGTGGCGGTGGAGCGAGAGAGGTGACTGGTCATCAAACGCTTCTAGCGCGCGGCTGCCAGCTGGAAAAGGGCAGGGGTTGCAGCCGCCGGTGCCGCTACCTAATTTCGGCGCATGAGCTTGAGCCTTGCCGACCTCGCCGAACTCCGCCAGCGCCTGACCAGCGGCTTCGGCCCCATCGAGAGCGAGGTGATGGCCGAGAAGGCCTCCTCGCTCGGGTATCATGGCCGACAGGTGGAACAGGCGATGGCGGCGCTCAAGGGATTCGATGCGGCGCCGGGTTCGGCCGAGGAGCGTTTGATCCTGATCAAGGCGGCGGCGCGCGCCGTGTGGAAGTTCTTCGTGCAGCGCGAGGCCTGCGGGATGCGCGACCAGCGCGACGCGATCCGCCACTACGGCATCCCGCCGGAGGTGCTGGCGCGGCTGGGGGCAATCGAGAAATGATACAGGCCGTGAATGTAATCCGATTGATCCGACCGGGTGATTTCCCTAGAATCCGTGAGATCGATTACATGGCTCATCAGTGCCGGGCGGCGAGCACGGATGAGGCGAACGGTTTCGAGTCGTATTGATTCGGCCGGGGGAAGCCGATGCTGGGCGATAAGGTTCGCAGATCCCTCAGGGGCATGGAGAAGCCATTCTCGGTGCTGCGCACGGCTGCCGATATGACGCCGCCGTTCCAGAAGCTTGCCGTCGACGTGATCTGGGCCGGCTTCCGCATCGATCCCGATGCGGTCCGGCCGTTCCTGCCCGAGGGGCTGGTGCTGTCGCCGGCCAGTATCGGCGTGCTCGGCATCTACCAGGCACCAACGGGCTACGGCATCGCCCCCTATATGCGCGGCCTGGTTGGCGTCTCGGTCGAGGGCGTGCGCGGCTCCGACGTGGGCGAAGGCATGTTCGTGATGGGCAACATCATGGATGAGCCGGGCGGCGCGATGATGCGGAAATTCTACTCGGGCACGACCGTCGAAGGTGTGGCGCGCACCTGGCGCGAGGGTGATCTGCTGCACGGCGTCGCCTCGGTCGGCGGCGTCGACTGGCTCAAGGCGACAATCCGGCCGGGCGAACTGCGACCGGCGCTGTCCGGCGTCGACAATTTCCTCGGGTTGACCGAGGCCGGGCTGATCAAGCACGCGGATTCGACCGTGGCGGACCTGGCGGATGCAGAGATCGTGACGCTGGAGATCACCGATGCGGCGCCCGACTACATGCGGGCGCTGCGTCCGGTGGAGCACGTGTTCGCGCTCGACGCAGTACGGGTCAACTCGATCTGGAGCGAGCCGCGGGTGGTGGGGCGGACCGCCTCGGGCAACGCTGCCTCGGTGTTCCTGGGGCTGATCGAGGATACCGGCCGTGCCGCCGCGGTGGTGCGACAGGATGGGACGTTGATCGAGGCCAATGCCAGCGGGCGGGCGCTGCTCGGACCGGATGGCCCGCGACCGGGGGAGCCGCTGCTGAGCGGCGTGCCGGCCGAAAAGCACGCGCTCTGCCACGCCCTGAAAATGAGCTGCGCCCGCAAGGGTCCGCGGGTGTCCGAGCCGATTGCGCTGACCCGACCCGGGGGCGGGAACCTGCTTGCCTATGTGATGCCGCTCGAACACGGCGAGCACGGCGGCGACGCGGCGCTGGTGCTGCTGGCCGATCCACGCGGCCCGGAGCGGCGCGATGCCGCACAGATGCTGCAGCTGTTCGGGCTGACCGGAGCCGAAGCGAAGCTCGCGGCGCTGGTGGGCGTCG
>JAEUMC010000760.1 GCA_016793415.1 Devosia sp.
ACCCCGGCCCTCTCCCCAGAGGGGCGAGGGGGCGTTGTAGCACCGGCGGTGCAAAGTGCGTCCCCTCGCCCCCCTGGGGAGAGGGCTAGGGTGAGGGGTAGCCAAGCAAACTGACCTCTCCAAACTACAGCCTGATCAACCCCGCCGCCGTCGGCCTGAACCCGCACGCCTTGTAGAACCCATCGAGCTTCGGCTCGTAGTCGACATGCAGCCAGTGCGCTCCGCGCTCGCGGGCGGCATCGGCGACCTGTCGCACCAGCTCCGTCGCGATGCCGCGGCGCTGGAACTCGGGGTCGACCGTGGTGTCGAGCAGGAAGGCGTGCACGCCGCCGTCCCAGGCGACGTTGACATAGCCGACCATCCGGTCGCCGGCATAGGCGCACGCATGGGTGAGGCTGCGGGTGAGGATGAAGGCCAGGTCCCCGCCCCATTCGCCACCCCAGGCGGCACGCCATAGCGGCGCCAGTTCCTCCTGGCTGGGGAACGGATCGAGCCGATAGATGATCTCGGCGTCAGTGCCCGGCATGCGGTGTCTCTCCCGCCAGGCCCTCGATGATCGGGCAATCGGGCCGATGGTCGCCGTCGCAGGCGTCGGCGAGAGTAGCAAGGGTATGGCGCATCTCGCCGAGCAGCCGGATCTTCTGGTCGAGTTCGGCGATGTGGCTTTGGGTCAGCGCCTTGACGTCGGCGCTCGAGCGCTGCGTATCGCCCCACAGGCGCAGCAGGTCGCGGATCTCGTCCATCGAGAAGCCGAGGTCGCGGGCGCGGCGGATGAAGCCCAAGCGGTGGATGTCATGATGGCCGTAATCGCGATAATTGCTGTCGCGTCGATCGGCATTGGGGATAAGGCCGATGGATTCGTAGTGACGGATCATCTTGGCCGATACGCCGGTGAGCCGGGAGGCCTCGCCGATCTGCATGGGAACACCTATCTGAACAATGTGCTTGACCTTACCATGATGGGAAGGTGCAGAACAGGCCCCAGTACGATTTTCGTTTGTCGCGTCTGCATGGGCAGTCAACCGCCGCAGGCGCTCTATAGGAGCCGAGCATGGATCACGCCGAACACAACCATTCGCACGGGACAGCAGGCGCGGTAAGCCGCGACCCGGTCTGCGGCATGACCGTCGATATGGCCAAGACGCCGCACCGCACCGTGCATGAGGGCCGTGAGATCGGCTTCTGCAGCGGCGGCTGCAAGGCGAAGTTCGAGGCGGAACCGAGCAAGTATCTGACGGCGACCGATCCGGTCTGCGGCATGCAGGTCGACCGGGCGACGGCCAAACACATGCTGAAGCACGAGGGCGCGCGCTATTATTTCTGCTCGGAGGGCTGCCTGAAGAAATTCGAGGCAGATCCGGGTAAGTACCTGAACGCCAAGCCGTTCGAGCTGCCGGTAGCGAAGCCGGCGAGCGCCGCCGGCGTCGCGCCGGGGGGCGGGCATGACCATGCGCATCACGGCCACGGCCAGCATGGTCATTCGCATGGGGCGCCGCCGGTCGACCCCTCGAGCGTTGCGGCGGGGACCAAGTGGACCTGCCCGATGCATCCTCAGATCATCAAGGACGGCCCGGGCGATTGCCCGATCTGCGGCATGGCACTCGAGCCGATGGTGGCCTCGCTCGACGATGGTCCGAACCCCGAACTGGTGGATTTCACCCGCCGGCTGTGGGTGAGCGCCGGGCTGTCGATCCCGATCCTCATCATTTCGATGGGCGGCATGGTCGGCCTGCCGGTGCGCGAGTGGATCGGCGAGCCGCTGGCCACCTGGATCGAGATGGCGCTCGCCACTCCCGTGGTGCTGTGGGCGGCGTGGCCGTTCTTCCGGCGCTTCTGGGCTTCGCTCGTCAACCGTTCGCCCAACATGTGGACGCTGATCGGGCTCGGGGTGGGCGCGGCCTACCTGTTCTCGGTGGTGGCGGTGCTGTTCCCGCAGCTCTTCCCGATGAGCATGACGCACATGAATGGCGTGCCGCCGGTGTATTTCGAAGCGGCGGCGGTGATCGTGGCGCTGGTCTTTGTCGGCCAGGTGCTGGAGTTGCGCGCCCGCGATGCCACCGGCAAGGCGATCCGGGCGCTGCTCAACCTCGCGCCCAAGACGGCGCGCCGGGTGTGGCAGGGCAAGGATATCGAGGTGCCGATCGAAGAGGTGAAGGCCGGCGACTGGCTGCGGGTGCGGCCGGGCGAGGCAGTGCCGGTCGATGGCGAGGTGCTCGAGGGACAGTCGTTCGTCGATGAATCGATGCTGACCGGCGAACCGGTGCCGGTGGAAAAGCTCAAGGGCGAGCCGGTGACCGGTGGCACGCTCAATGGCGAAGGCAGCTTCGTCATGCAGGCAACCCGCGTCGGCTCGGAGACCCGGCTCAGCCAGATCGTCGAGCTGGTCGGCAAGGCGCAGCGCAGCCGCGCCCCGATCCAGGCGCTGGCCGACAAGGTGGCGAACTGGTTCGCGCCGCTGGTGGTGGTGATCGCCATCGTGGCGTTCGTGGCGTGGATGATCTGGGGCCCCGGCCTCGCCGAAGCGATCGTCGCGGCGATTTCGGTGCTGATCATCGCGTGTCCGTGTGCGCTCGGCCTCGCGACACCGATCTCGATCATGGTGGCAACCGGGCGCGGCGCGCATGCCGGCGTGCTGGTCAAGGACGCCAAGGCGCTCGAAGGCTTTGCCCGGGTCGACACGCTGATCGTCGACAAGACCGGCACGCTCACCGAGGGCAAGCCGACGCTCGACCAGGTGATCCCGGTCAAGGGCGTCGACGAGGGCTTCGTGCTGGCGGTGGCCGCGGCGCTGGAAAAGCACTCGGAACACCCGATCGGCACGGCAGTGGTCAAGGGCGCCGAGGCGCGCGGGGCGCGGGTCTACGAGGCCGAGGGCTTCACCTCGCTCACCGGGCGCGGCATCAAGGGATTGGTCGGCGGCAAGCCGGCGCTGCTCGGCAACGCCAAGCTGTTCAAGGAACAGAGCATCGCGGTCGACGACAAGCTCGCCGAACTGCTGGAACGGCAGGCCGGGTCTGGCAAGACGGCGATCCTCGTTGCCCATGATGGCGTGGCGATCGGCGTGGTCACGGTGTCGGATCCGATCAAGGCTGGCGCGAAGGACGCGATTGCCGCTTTGCGGGCCGATGGCGTGGCGGTGGTGATGGCCACCGGCGATGCCAAGGGCACGGCGGAAGCCGTGGGCCGCGAGCTTGGGCTCAGCGAGGTGCAGGCGGGCATGGCGCCCGAGGACAAGCACACGTTGATCGAGGCGCTGAAGCAGCAGGGCAAGTCGGTGGCGTTCGCCGGCGACGGCGTCAACGATGCGCCGGCTCTTGCCGCCGCCGATGTCGGCGTGGCGATGGGGACCGGCGCCGACGTGGCGATCGAAAGCGCCGGC
This sequence comes from Devosia sp., assembly GCA_016793415.1. Taxonomy (GTDB): domain Bacteria; phylum Pseudomonadota; class Alphaproteobacteria; order Rhizobiales; family Devosiaceae; genus Devosia_A. Next base: position 3,380 of record JAEUMC010000760.1, read on the forward strand.
ATCACGCTGTTGAAGGGTGAGTTGTCGGGCATCGTCAAGGCGCGAAAACTGTCGAAGGCGACGCTCAGCAACATCAAGCTGAACCTGCTGTTTGCCTTCGGCTACAACGCGCTGGGCATCCCGGTGGCGGCAGGCGTGCTCTACCCGCTGACCGGCTGGCTGCTCTCGCCGATGATCGCCGCGGCGGCGATGGCACTGAGCTCGGTGAGCGTCATTGCCAACGCTTTGCGGCTGAATACGGTGAAGCTGTAGTCGTCGACGTGAAGCCGGTGGGCGTGGACCCCCACCCTTAATCCCTCCCCGCAAGGGGGAGGGAGACGATAGACCGCGACGTCAGTGTGAGGGTCTCCCTCCCCCTTGCGGGGAGGGGACAGGGGTGGGGGTCGGCTCGCGCCGGCCCCTGCGATTTCAGCCCTCACATCGCCGGCGGGCTGATGGTGATCGCGGCGTCGTAGCGATAGACCGCCTTGGTCTCGCTGGTCTGCCCGCCGACGGTCGCCTTGGTCTGGACGATGGCCGGGAGCCCGGTGGCGGGGTCGACAAACAGCTGGTTGGTGCTGTCGACGCCCATCATCGACATGTCGTACTTGAACGCCTGCAAGTCGCGGCCGTCGACGTTCTGCGTGCCCAGGCACTCGGTCGCCTTGATCTGCTCGTTCATCGCCGCGACGTTCAGCACCGTCGCGGTGATCTGGGCGGCGACCGCTTCGGGCATGGCGGTCCAGCCCTGGCCGGCCATGTTGGACCAGGCCTTGCCGTCGAGCACGATCATTTCCTGCTTGAGGCCGCCGGTCTCGATGGTCGAGTGGAAGCCGCCCGGCGGGACGACATTGGAAGTCATTTTCATCTCGGGCGAGTCGACGCTCATGGCGTAGGGGCCCGAGGCCATCGAGCGGTTGAGGATATCCTTGATATCGCTGAGGCAATCGGCCTGCGCCGGCACGGCGAAGGCAAGGGTGGCGAATGCGGCAAGGGTGGCGATGCGCATGTGAGTCTCCGTTAGAACGCGGGGACCCTGCGCGGGCGAGGATGAAGCGGTGATGAACGCCCGGGGGCGACGAGAACGCCCAACGTCGCATTGACCACTGACATGTCAGAGAACTAGAAAGCGCCAACGTTTCCGCGGGGCGCACATGGCCAATCTCGACAAGTATCTCACCATCGAAGACCTGATGAAGGCCGCGAAGCGCCGCGTGCCCAAGATGTTCTTCGACTACGCGGATTCCGGTTCGTGGACCGAGAGCACCTATCGCGACAACAGCACCGATTTCGAGAAGATCAAGTTGCGCCAGCGCGTGGCGGTCAACCTCGAGAACCGTAACCTCGCGACGACGATGATGGGCCAGCCGGTTTCGATGCCGGTCGCCATCGCTCCGGTGGGGTCGACCGGCATGCAGTCGGCGGACGGTGAGATCAAGGCGGCGCGGGCGGCGGAGAAGTTCGGCATCCCGTTCACGCTCTCGACCATGGCGATCTGCTCGATCGAGGATGTGGCCGAGAACACCACCAAGCCGTTCTGGTTCCAGCTCTATGTGATGCGCGACAAGCCGTTCATCGAGCGGTTGATCGACCGCGCCAAGGCGGCCAAGTGCCCGGTGCTGGTGCTGACGATGGACCTGCAGATCCTCGGCCAGCGCCACAAGGATATCCGTAACGGGCTGAAGGCGCCGCCGCCGATCACCCCGAAATTCCTGTTCGAGATCGCCACCAAGCCGGCCTGG
>JAEUMC010000784.1 GCA_016793415.1 Devosia sp.
TCAGCGACGGCGTCCTCGGCTATGCCGGCGCCGATTTCGGCTGGAACGCCTTCGGCGACGGCAAGGGCACCGGAGTAGGGGGCTTCGTCGGTTACAACTACTGGAACAACTCCCCGCGCACCGGCCGGGCCAACTACACCACGGCCACCGGTGCTGGCGACATAACCTGGAATGACCAGAGTGGCGTATGGTCCCTGCCGGGCGACAGTGTCGACGACAAGATTGAGCTGCACATGCTGCGGCTTGGTCTCAGCGGCAAGGCCGAGATCAACGAGTTCCTCGACTTCAGCGCCGAGGTTGCAGCGGTGCCGTTCGCGTCCATCAACGGCGTGATGGGCGGCCATGCTGGCTCATCGAGCGGCGACTTGGGCCCTTATCCAGGCTGTCCCCAGGGCGCAGGCCCCTGCTTCTACGAGTTCAACGGCTCTCCAACCACGATCAGCGGTTGGGGCTACGGCGCGATGGGTGAGGCCATGCTGGGCATCACTCCCGTCGAGAATCTCACGGTGCGGGTGGGCGGTCGTGCGTGGTATGTCGGTGGCACCTACGATGCCACGTGGCGCCAGGTCATCGTGACCGCGCCGCAGGAGCTTCCAGATGTCGGCGCTCCGCCGGCGCCGCCCGATCCGCCATACGGCGCTCCGACGCTGACCCAGCAGAACGTCATCTCAACCGAGAACCCGTTCTCGCTGTTCCGCTACGGCCTGCTTGCCGAGCTGACCTACTCGTTCTGACCTGCCGATCGGACTTCTCCAGTCAGATCCGCACGACCGGCTGTCCGCTTGCCCCGACCGGGGTGAGCGGATAAGTCTTGCCGCGTTTCAAACGGCTCGGATTTCCCACGTGACCGATCGTCTCCGCATTGCTCTCGCGCAGCTCAATCCGACCGTGGGCGCCATCGCGCAAAACCTGGCGCTGGCCCGCCAGACGCTGGCCGATGCCGCCGGGCAGGGCGCCGATATCCTCCTGTTTTCCGAGCTGTTCCTCACCGGCTATTTCCCTGACGACCTGCTGTTCAAGCCGCGCTTCATCGCTGATGCGATGGCCGCCGCCGAGGATTTTGCCCGCGCCACCGCCGGCACGGCCGTCACCGCGATCATGCCGACGGTGTGGCGCGAGGGCGGCAAGCTGTTCAATGCCGTGATCGTCTGCGAGGCGGGCGTCATCGTCGCCCGGCGCTACAAGCGTGAGCTGCCCAACGACGATATCTTCTACGAGAAGCGTTACTTCGAGCGCGCCGACCTGCAGGAGCCGGTGACGATCAAGGGTGTCTCGATCGGTATCCCGATCTGCGAAGACATCTGGCACCCGGACGTCTGCGCCCATCTGGTCGACCAGGGCGCCCGCATCCTGCTTTGCCCCAATGGGTCGCCTTACTGGCGCAACAAGCAGGCCACCCGCTACAAGCTGGTCACCGATCGGGTTGCCGAAGACAACGTGCCGCTGCTCTATCTCAACCAGGTCGGCGGCCAGGACGAGCTGGTCTATGACGGCGCCAGCTTTGGCATCGAGCCGGGTGGTCGACTGGTGGTGCAGGCCAGGAGCTTCGAACCTGAGATCCTGATGTCGAACTGGGCCCGGACCCCGGATGGGTGGCGCTGCACCGATCCACACGTCACGCCGCTCTCGAGCGTCGACGAGGCGCCGTGGCGGGCCTGCGTGCTCGG
>JAEUMC010000843.1 GCA_016793415.1 Devosia sp.
GCTTCTGGTCGATCGACGAAAAGCCGACCGGTTCGCGCGACCCGTTCGCGCTGCGCCGCGCGGCGCTCGGCGTCATCCGCATCGTCACCGACAACAACCTGCGCTTCCCGCTCGAGGTCGAGCCGGATCTGCTGAGCTTCTTCCATGATCGGCTGAAGGTGAGCCTGCGCGATGCCGGCGCCCGGCACGACCTGGTCGACGCGGTGATCGGCAAGGACAGCAACGACATGCTGGAGATCACCGAACGTGTCGAAGCGCTGTCGAAGCTGCTTGGCTCGGAAGACGGCAAGAACCTCCTCGCCGGCTACAAGCGCGCCGCCAACATCCTCGCCGCCGAGGAAAAGAAGGATGGCAGGAGCTTTACCGCTCCGGTCGATCCGGCGCTGCTGTCGCTCAGCGAGGAAGCGGCGCTGGCCGAAGCCGTTGCGTCGGTGGATGTGGCGGTAGGCGCCAAGGTCGCTGCCAACGACTACCAGGGCGCCATCACCACGCTGGCGACGCTGCGCCAGCCGGTCGACAAGTTCTTCGAGGCGGTGCTGGTCAACGATCCGGATGCGGCGGTGCGCGCCAACCGGCTGAGTCTCCTCACCAAGCTGCGCGACACCATGCGGCAGGTGGCGGATTTCTCGAAGGTCGCGGGCTAGCCCCGATCTGCCGGGGGCTTTCAGCCCGACTGATAGAAACGGCCCCCTCCCGGCCTCCCCCATAGAGGGGAGGTGAAGAGTCGAGGCCCTGTATTCGATCGCGCCAATCACACCGGCGGGGCACCTCGCCCTTCATGGGGGAGGATGGGAGGGGCCGTCTGCCGGCGGGTCGTCACGTGACAACTTAGGGCTCAGTAGGCACCCCTCGCCCTATCCCGCGCCCTCCAATTCCTTCGCCGCCGCCCGCGCCATCTCCATGAACACCCGGACGTTCGGGCTCAGGTAGCGTTGCGCCGGGTAGACGAAATAGACATGCGCCTGCTCGGTACTGAATTCGGGCAGTACGCGGCGGAGCGAGGTGCCAGGCGTGATGGCGTCGGGCAACAGCCCGATACCGTAGCCGCTGAGCACGAAGGCCCGGATCGCCTGCATGTCGTCGGCGGTCAGCCGCGAGCGCTGCGGCGGCATGATGCTCTCACCCGCCGGCCCGATGAGCCGGAAGCTCTCGGGGATGCGGGAAAAGCCGATGATCCGGTGGGCGTCGAGTTCGTCCGGCGTCTGCGGCAGGCCGTGACGTTGCACATAGTCCTCGCTGGCCCATAGCCCCAGCGCCCCGCAGGCGAACTTGCGGCTCATCAGGGTGGAATCGCGCATCGGGCCGGCCCGCACGGCGAGGTCGATGCCCTCGCCGATCAGGTCGAGCTGCCGGTTGGTGACCACCAGTTCGATGCTGACATCGGGGTGTGTATCGAGGAAGCGCTCGCAGAATGGCGGCAGCACCGTGCTGGCAATGTCGGATGCGGCAGTGATGCGCAGCAAACCGCTCGGCTTGCCGCTCGCCGCCGCCAGCCGGCTTTGCCCGGCGTCGAGCGCGTTCAACGCTTCGACGCAGGAGGCGAAGTAGGCCTCGCCTGCCTCGGTGACATGCATGCGCCGAGTCGAACGCTGGATCAGCGTGACACCGAGCCGCTCCTCGAGCCGCGCGATCTTGGCCGAAACGGTGGTGGTGGGCATGCCAAGCAGGCGGGCGGCTGCGGCGAAGCTGCCCTCCTGCACGACCCTGACGAAGACGTCGATGCCATCGAGGTTCATCGCGCCATTATGCAGAATTCTGCACGATCATTCCAGAGTTAGCCTGATTGTGGGACGGAGGGCGATCGAGGACAGTCCACGCCAACACCAGGCGGCAGGCGCCGCGTGAAAGGATGACAATATGGACTTCCTCGCTTCCCTAGATTTCTGGCTTTGGATTGCCGCGACCGTAGCGGCTTTTTTCTACCTGCTCGCGGCATACTGGAAGGTGCTGATGCCGATCCCGCAGCTTGCCGGCATGATGAAGTGGCCCGGCGATGTGGCGCCGAGCTTCGTGCGGGGCATCGGCCTCGTCGATCTCGCCGCCGGACTCGGCCTGGTGCTGCCGCTCGCCACCGGCATTCTCGCCTTCCTTACCCCGCTCGCCGCGCTCGGCTCGGTGGTGCTGCAGGTGCTGGCGATCGGCTTTCACGGCAAGCGCGGCGAGACGAAGCAGACGCTTGGCCTCAACATAGTGCTGCTGGCACTCTCGGCCTTCGTGCTGTGGGGCCGCCGCGGCCTGCTCGGCCTCTGAATGGTATGGGTGGGGCTCAGCCCCACCCGAGTTCAGTTCTACAATCCGAACCTGACATTGCCGTCGTCGTCCATGGCGAAGCCGGGATTCCAGGCGATCTCCCAGGCATGGTCGTCGGGGTCGGTGACGTAGCCACGTAATCCGCCGTGCGGCGGGGCATCTGCCGGACGGATGATCCGCCCGCCTGCCGTCGCCAGTTGCACGATCAACGGCGCCACCTCCCCCTCAGTCGCGACGTTGTGGGCGAGCGCGAAGGCACCCGGCGTCCGCAACCCACTGCGGTTCATATCCGCTTCGAGTTCCGCGACGAGAAAGGTGCCGAGCACCACGCCGTTGAGCTGGTAGAAGATGATCACATCGCTCTCATAGACCGGCGTCCAGCCGAACCCTTCGGCATAGAAGCGCCGCGAGCGGGCGAGATCAGCAGTGCCAAGAGTAATGACGGAAACTGCAGGCTTCATTGGCCAAGACCTTTCATTGCGACGCTCCCCCATTGGAGCGCCGTTCAAGGTCATGGGACTCAGTCGCCGAAGCGAAGGCCAGGACCGCCGCAGCGGGACAGGGCTAACCGCACCTGCCTCTCCTTTTCTGACACAAAGAGCCTAGCAGCCGGCGTGCGCGGGTCAATGCGTCCGGGGGCTCCCTCCACCGGTTTGTTCTTGTTCTGTTCCTGCTGGGATGCTATTCCTAACGGAACGTTACCCGTGGCGAGTCGCTTGAGGGGTTGGAGAACGGACATGCGGGTCAGCGCCCCTAATTTCGAGCAGTTGGAGCGGTTGAACGGCACGCGCGACGCGGACCTGATCGCGCGGCGTTACGTCGACCCCACGCTCAATCGCGGGCGCGGCGCACAGACCAACAAGGGTAGTCGCTTCGATCGGCAGAGCCGAGAAGAGTTCGACGACGGTTGGGGACAGGTCGAGGATTTGAAGCCGTTCGAAACCATCGAGCATGTCGAGCGCGCCAAGTCGATCATCACCCGCAACGAGAGCCCGGATATCGGCTTTGATCGCTCGATCAATGCCTATCGCGGCTGCGAGCATGGCTGCTCATACTGCTTCGCCCGCCCGACGCACGCCTATCTCGGTCACTCGGCCGGGCTGGAGTTCGAGCGCGACATCTACGTGAAGGCGAACGCCGTCGACCTCTTACGGCGTGAGCTGGCCGATAAGCGCTATAAGCCCAAGCCGATCGCCATGGGCACCAATACCGACCCGTACCAGCCGGCCGAGCGGCAGCACAAACTGACCCGCGGCATCCTCGAGTTGCTGCTCGAGACCCGGCACCCGGTGACCATCACCACCAAGTCGGCGCTGGTGGTGCGCGACCTCGACATCCTGAAGCCGCTGGCCGAACAGAACCTGGTGCGCGTGGCGCTGTCGATCACCAGCATGGATCATATCCTGTCGCGCAAGATGGAGCCGCGCGCTTCGACGCCGGAAAAGCGCCTCGAAGCGGTGCGGCTGCTGTCGGAGGCCGGCATTCCGACCACGGTCATGGCGGCACCGATGATCCCGGCGATCAACGATATGGAACTCGAGCGCATCCTCGATGCAGCGGCGGCGCAAGGCGCGGTGGGCGCCAATGCCATCTTGCTGCGGCTGCCGGGCGAGGTGCGTGACATTTTCCGCGAGTGGTTGCTGCGGCATTTCCCCGACCGGGTGAGCCACGTGATGAGTCTGGTGCGCGACACCCGCGGCGGCAAGGACAACGACCCGAATTTCGGCACGCGCTTCGTCGGCGAGGGGCCCTATGCGACGCTGCTGCGCCAGCGGGTCGATCTCGCCAAGGCGCGCTACAAGCTCGACCGGCCGATCGCGCCGCTGCGCACGGATCTGTTCACGCCGCCGACGGTGGACGATGGTCAGATGACGCTGTTCTGAAGCGAACCCTGCCGGGGTGCACTGCGTTGTGAGGCGATGAGCACCGCCGCCGATCCAGCAGATGTGACGCTGCTGCCGCTTGCGTCGCCAGCGCAACTGGCGATGCTTGAGGACATGCCGTCCGATTCGCCTGTCATCATCAGCAAGCCGACGCTCAAGTTCGAGCGTGCCGCCATCAAGCGTGGTGCGAAATTCGTCTGCGGTGTCGACGAAGTCGGGCGCGGACCGCTGGCCGGGCCGGTGGTGGTGTCGGCGGTCATCCTCAACCATCGCAAGGTGCCCGAAGGGCTCAACGACTCCAAGGTGCTGAGCGCCGCCGAGCGCGAAGCGCTGTACGAGAAGATCATGGCATCGGCGATCGTTTCGATCGCCGTGGCGCCGCCCTCGATCATCGCCGAGCTCAATATCCTGCAGGCCTCGCTGTGGGCGATGCGCAAGGCCGTGCTGGGTCTGCAGGTGAAGGCCGACCATATCCTGGTCGACGGCAACAAGCTGCCCAAGGATCTGCCCTGCCCCGGCGAGGCGATCGTCGGCGGCGACGGGCGCTCGGTGTCGATCGCCGCCGCCTCGATCGTCGCCAAGGTGGCGCGCGACCGGCTG
>JAEUMC010000861.1 GCA_016793415.1 Devosia sp.
CGCCCGCCGAGCGCACTGGTGCCGAGGAAGACATGCTCGAAATCGGGAGCGAAGCCATTGAGCACCGGTTGCGCGTCGCCGCGATTTACGGCGTCGAACAAGCCGGTGACGACCCGTCGGACGATTGCGTGGTACATCGGCATTCTCCTGTTTGCCGATGATATGGTGCTGCCGCCGGCGTTTTGCTGTGGCGCTACGGCTTCACCAGTCCACCGAAATAATCGAGCGCATAGGCCTCGATGTCGCCGACTTCGATGACCTCCCGGCCATGGAAATGCGTGGCGTCGCCGCTTGAGCTGTCGCGATAGACCCCATGCGGGCCGCTCCACTGGAAGCCGCCAAGGAAACGCCCCTCGGCATACATGGCCGACAGCGCCGCCTTGATCGTAGCGCCGGCCCGGCTGGCATCGATCAGGTCCGGCCGCGTGATGTAGCCATAGTAGTTCATCGCCCAGACCGGCTCATCGCGTAACCACACGGTTTCCTGTCCAAGAAAATCGGTGCCGCCGAAATAGCTGTCGCGATACGACCAGTCGCCGTCCGCAAAGGTGAGGTCATGCGCGCCAGTGCGGCTCGCCTCGACCTTCACGCCATCGCCGACATAGGTCTGCCGCTTGGCCAGCACGATGAAGCGATCGAGAGTGGCGATGTCCATTTCCGGCTCCTTACTGCGGCGGGCTGACTTCGCTGGCCCGCTTCCGCTCGAGCCCCAGCTTGTGCTCACGGTAGATGATGAAGAGGCCCGAACCGACTACGATCGCTCCGCCGATCAGCATCTCTATGGTCGGGACATCGTGGAAGATCACGTAGCCGATGGCCACCGAGAGGATCAGTGAGGCATATTCGAATGGCGCGACCACCGACATGTCGGCATGGCGGTAGGATTCGGTGAGCAGGATCTGCCCGATGCCGCCAAAGATGCCGGCGCCGATCAACAGGGCGAACTGCTCCGTCGTGGGCATCACCCAGCCGAATGGCAGAGTGGCGAGGCCGAACACCGACGAGGTCAGCGAGAAATAGAGCACGATGGTGGCGGAGCGCTCGGTTTCCACCAGCTTGCGCACCAGTACCATGGCCGTGGCGGCAAAGCCGGCCGCCGCCAGCGCGGAGACGGCGCCCAGCGTCGCGCCGCTCATATCGGTGATGCCGCCCGAGAACACCGTGAGGCGCGGCCAGATGATGATGACGACCCCGACCAGGCCGACGAGCACGGCGCTCCAGCGGTAGAGCCGCACTTGCTCGTGATAGAACACGGCGCTGAACACCACGATCAGCAGCGGTGTCGCGTAGCTGATGGTGATCGCCTCGGCGAGCGGCAACTGGGTGAGCGCGAAGAACCCGGTCATCATGCCGCCGGTGCCGACGAGGCCGCGCAGCAGATGGCTCACCGGGTGCCTGGTCTTGAGCCCGACGCCGAGTTCGCCCTTCCAGATCAGGTAGGCGATGATCGGCAGGATGGCGAAGAAGGAGCGGAAGAACACCAGTTGCCCCGACGGCACGCCCTCGGAGGCCTTGAGCAGGCTCGACATCCCCAGGAACACGCAAACCGAACTCAGCTTGAACGCAATTCCCGTCATGGCGTTCTGACGGAGCCTTGGCGGT
>JAEUMC010000880.1 GCA_016793415.1 Devosia sp.
CAGGCATGCGGCGATCTCGACATCCTCGAGAGCGCCGATGACATGGCCGATGAAGGCCAGGCTCGAACGCGAGTCATCGACGATAAGCACACGCACCGGCTGAGCCCCAGATCGCCGTGGTTGGACCACAGCACCTAAGCGGCCCCAAGTTAACAATATCAAAAACTGCGTAGACGCCCGGCGGCGATGTTACGCTTGGTTACTGATTTGTATTTGCTGGACAAAGCTTAGGGGAGCCGAGGGGAAGTCGACTGGTCGGTCAAAGCTTAGCGCGACGTCCAGCCGCCATCGATGAGGAGGGTTTGACCGGTGATCAGCGAGGCGGCCGGCGAGGTGAGGAAGGCGACGGCGCCGGAAACTTCCCTGGGCTGGCCGACGCGGTGCAATGCGGCGATGCGCTCGACCACGTCGTCGCGGAAGCCGGGGCGGCCCAGCGCCTCGGCGGTGCCGTCGGTCTCGATGAAGGTCGGGGCGACGGCGTTGACGGTGATGCCGTATTTGCCCCACTCGATGGCCATGCACTTGGTCATATGGGCGACGGCCGCCTTGGAGAGGCAGTAGATGCCCTCACCCGGCAACGCGATGAAGCCGGCCTGCGAGCTCATGTTGACGATGGCGCCACCCTTGCCGCGGGCGATCATGTGGCGCGCCACGCGCTGCGCGATGAAGAAGCTCGCCTTGACGTTGAGGTTGATAGTCAGGTCGAACTCATCCTCGGTGAAGTCCTCGATCGGCCCTTCGGTACCGCCGCCGACATTGTTGACGAGGATATCGAGATGGCCGAGCGCGGCGATGGCGGCGTCGACCGCCGTGTAGGCCTGGGCCAGGTCCAGCACGTCCATCTGCAGCGGTACGGCGCGGCGGCCGAGCGCCTCGATCCCGGCGATCACCTCGGCGCCGGAAGCCTTGTCGCGCAGGCCCAGCGCAATGTCGGCGCCGGCATTGGCGAGGGCCAGCGCGATGGCGCGGCCGAGGCCGCGGGCCGCGCCGGTGACGAGGGCGGTCTTGCCGGTGAGGTCGTAGCTGGGCAGGTCGGTCATCTGGTGCTCCTCTGGCTGGGGCGTCAGGCGAGGCCGGCGGTATCGGCTTGCGGGGTGCGGCGGAGGTGAAGCTTGAGGTGGGTGCGCAGCACGGCCAGGCGTTCGGACAACTCGGCGCGCAGCGCGGCAATGGTGGGGTCGCCCGCCGCGGCCTCGGTGTCGCCGAGCACGAATTCGGCGGTCTGCACCACGTCGCGCCAGCGCGGGTTGGCCGGCAAAGTCTCGATCAGGAGGTACTTGTCGAGCGTGCGCACCTGCAGCGAGGAGCGGTCGAAGCTGGCGCGCCAGATGCCGCTGGCTTCGGCGAAATCGATCTTGGAACGACCGGTGACGCGACGCCACAGCCCGAGGCTGGCGCTGGTCACCTCGACGAGGATGCGGCGGTACTCGTCGCCATCCTCGAGCGGCGAGGTGGCAGCCGGCAGCGGTGCCGGGCTGGTGAGGGCGGGGCCGACAGTATCGATGGCCGCGCGCAGGCCGCGCACCAGGCCCTCGGTCTGGGCGAAGCTCTCGCCGGTATCGGCCATCAGCACGCAGGCGATGCCGCCGCCGGCGTCAGCCTCGAGCTCGAAGGCGCTGAGCCGGACCGGCGGCCGGCCGGCATCGAGCGGGACCGTCTCCAGCATGGCCTTGCCGTCGGCGCGCACCAGCCCGATGACCGTCGCGGCGGTGGCCGGCGGGATGATGTCGGCAAAGCTGGTGACGCCGGGCTCGATACGACGCGCCACCAGGGTCGAAGCCGCATGGTTGGCATAGGTGAGCGCGCCGTTCTCCGCCACGCAGACGAGGCCGGCATTGAGCGCGTCGAGCAGGCGCGCTAGCCGCTGCTGCGACAGCCGCAGCGCGTCCTCGACCAGCACGCGGCGCTCGATCTCCTGACGCAGGTCGAGGTTTTCGCGCGCCGTGCCGCGGGCGCGGCGGGCCTCGAGCAGGGTGGCGATGCGAGCCAGCAGCTCCTCCTTGACGAAGGGTTTGACGACATAGTCGTTGGCGCCGTTCTCGAAGCCGGCCAGCGTATCGCGGGTCCGGCTGCGGGCGGTGATCATGATGATCGGCAGCTCGAGCAGGCTGTGGCTGCGGCGCAATTGCCGCGCCACGTCGAGCCCGCCGATATCGGGCATCATCACGTCTAGGATGACCAGGTCGGGGGCATGCCGCTCCACCGCCTCGAGCGCGGCGCGGCCGCTGTCGGCGGTGCGCACGATATAGCCCTGTGGCTGCAGCACGTTGCGGAGGACCTGGATGTTGATCGGCTCATCGTCGACGACGAGGATCTGCGGCGCCGCATCGTCGCCGTCCTGGGCGAGCACTATCGGCGCATCGAGAGCATGATCCACCGCCGAGTGGAGCCCTGCGAGATCCGGATCGGCGAGCAGATCGGTCGCGGCGGCAGGGGTAGCGCGTGGCAGGCGCAGGGTGAAGCGCGAGCCCTGTCCTTCGATGGACTGGGCGAGGATCTCACCATCGAGCATATGCGCCAGCTGGCGGGCGATGGTGAGCCCCAGGCCGGTACCACCGGACTGGCGGGCGGCTTCGAAGCCATCCACCTGCTCGAGTGGCTGGAAGATGCGCTCGAGGCTGCCGGCCGAGATGCCGCGACCGCTGTCGGCAACATGCATCAGCACGGTGCCCTCCGGTGTCGCCTCGGCACTGATCGCGATGGCGCCCTGGTCGGTGTATTTGATGGCGTTGCCGATCAGGTTGTAGAGGATCTGCTCGAGCCGCACCGGATCGGCGAGCACGAAACCGAGATCGTCGGGGATATCGACGGTGAGGGTCACCGGCTCGCCGCGCAGCATCGGCTCCAATACCTGCAGCACGTTGCGCACGCTCGTCGCCACATGCACCGGGTGGATGTCGAGCCGCATGCGGCCCTGGCGGATGCGGTAGAGGTCGAGCAGGTCGTCGACGATGCGCGACAGCCGGCGGGCACTGAAGGTGATGAGGTCGAGCTGGCTGCGCTGCGGCGCGCTGAGCTTGCCGACCACGCCGCCGGCAAGGGTTTCGGCAATGCCGATAATGCCGTTCAGCGGGGTGCGCAGCTCGTGCGAGGTGTTGGCGAGGAAGGTATCCTTGTGACGGTCGGCCAGCTCCAGCGCGCTGTTCTTTTCGGCAATGACCCGCACCTGCTGCTCGAGCTCGGCATTCTTTTGGCCGACCAGCGACAGCTGGTTGCGCAGCGCATCGCGCATGCGGCGGAAGCTGGTGGCCAGCCGGCTGAGTTCGCGCGGCGAGGCGATGGCCGGCATGTCGCGATCGAGATCGCCACGTGCGATGGCTTCGGCGACGCCGGTGAGCCGCACGATCGGCGCCGTCATGGTGCGCGACAGCAGCACCACGACCAGCACCAGCAGCGGCAGCGAAATGGCGGCGACGATAATCAGCACACGCTTCAGCTCGTCGGCATTGGCAAAAGCCAGCGCCGTTGGCACCTCGGCGACGAGGCTCCAGGCGAGATCGCCGAACTGCACCGGCGCCGAGGCCGAAAGGGCCGGTGCACCGCCGAGCCCGGCCGCGACGATGGCGGCGCGCGGCGCGCCGGCTGCTGCCGCCGCCTGGGTGGGAATGCCGATCACGGCCTGGGCCCCCGCCGGCGCCGAGACCAGGGCGTGGTGGGCGCTCAACAGGTAGAGCTGCGCCGTTTCGCTGTTCTGCGCCTGGGTCAGCCGGTCGAGCCCGGTGGTCGGCAGGCGCAGCACCACGGTGCCGCGGAACTTGTGGTAGAATTCGACCCGCACCGCGACATAGGCGCCGAATACGCCGGTGATCGGATCACGGGCGAAATCGCTGACCTCGAACGGCGCGCCCGGCGCGGCCCGCATCGAACGATCGACCAGATCGGAGAGCAGCGTGCCGCTGAAGCCCAGGCTCAGGTCGCGGCCCAGGTAGCGATCCTTGAGCATCGAATAGACGACGCGACCCTCGGGGGTGACGAGATAGACGTTGTCGAACTCCGAGGTGCGCACGAAGCTGACGAAGTCCTCGTGGAACTGGGTATGGGCGTTGGCATATTCGAGCGCCTGGCTGAGCAACTGGTCGTCATCGACCGGTTGCTGGTGGTCGGCGGTCTTGTCGCCGACCGCGAAGATCTGCTGCAGCAGCGCGGTGGCCCGTTCGGGGGAGCCGTCGATCTGGCGGAAAGCGTAGCTGAAGCCATAGAAATCGCCGATGGCGTAGCGCACCGCATTGGAGCGGGCGAGGCTGGCCGCCTGCCGTTCGGCGAAGCCCAGATACTGCTCGATCTCGCTTTTCTTGGCGTCGCGGACGAAGCCGAGCTTGCCGAAGGTCTGGGCTTCGACATTGGCGTTGAGAATGGCAAAGAAGGCAAAGCCGGTCGCGACCAGCGGCAGCGTGCTGATCAACAGGAAGATCAGCAGCAGCCGGCCGCGAAAGCCGTTCGGCACGAGCCGCAGACGTCCCATCGTCAGCCCTCCCCAGTGCGCAGCCATTGTCTGATGGTTTTTTGCCGGGACGCAAGAATACCACTTTTGTCTAACCCGGGATTTTGCCGATTTTGACGATCTTGCGCGTCGAATTCGACGCAATTGCCCCGGTGACGGCAGGCGGGCGAGGAGGCTGATGTGGCTGCCGCAAGGGGATGTGGTGCCGCCGCGGGGAGCGGCGCACACGCCTCGAGGGGGTCCCGGCCGATACGGCCCGGGCGAAACAGGGAGTGGACACGATGAGATCGACGACCTTCAGCCTCGTCCTCGTGGCGGCGGCGCTGGGAGCGCCCGCCACAGCCGAGGCCAGAGCCATCCTGACGGCGTTTCCGACTGAAACCACGGCGTTCGTCGCCAATTTCAACCCGTTCAACACCTCGACGCGGCTGTCGACGGTCGAGGACTTCATGTACGAGCCGCTGGTGATCTTCAACGTACTGCAGGGCGGCAAGCCCGAGTACCGGCTGGCGGAGAGCTTTACCTACAACGACGACCTGACCGCGGTGACGTTCAAGATCCGCGACGGAGTGAAGTGGTCGGACGGCCAGCCGTTCACCGCCAATGACGTGCTGTTCACCTTCAACCTGTTGAAGGCGCATCCGGAGCTGGATCTCAACGCCATCTGGACCCAGATCAAGGGCGTCGAGGTCGACGGCAACAATGTCACCATTGCCTACAATGCCGCCAATTCCGGCCTGATCTACAAGCTGGTGCAGGTCTATGTGGTGCCCGAGCACACCTGGAAGGATGTGGCGGACCCAGCGACCTTCACCAACGAGAAGCCGGTCGGCTCAGGGCCGATGACCGAGATCGAGCGCTTCACGCCGCAGGAATACATGCAGTGCCGTAACCCGAACTACTGGGACGCGGCGAACCTGTTCGTCGACTGCCTGCGCTTCCCGCAGATCGCCGGCAACGACCAGACACTCACCGAGGTCACCAAGGGCGAACTCGATTGGTTCGGAGCCTTCCTGCCCGATATCGAAAAGACCTATGTGGGGCTCGATCCCGACCACAATGCCTACTGGTTCCCGGGCGGCTCGATGGTGGTGTTCAACCTCAACCAGCAGACCAAGAATGCCGGCAACAAGGCGGCGTTCAACGACATCAACTTCCGCCGCGCCTTCTCGATGGCCATGGACCGGCAGGCGATGGTCGATATCGCCGGCTACGGCTACCCGACACTCAACGAATACCCCTCGGGGCTCGGCGCCGCCTTCCACTCGTGGAACAACCCCAAAGTCGACACCGAGTATGGCCAGTACTCGAAGTACAACCTCGATGCGGCCAAGCAGCTCCTGGCCGACAGCGGCTACAAGGACGTGACCGGCGACGGCTTCGTCGAGAACCCCGATGGCTCCAAGATCAGCTTCGACATCATCGTGCCGAACGGCTGGACCGACTGGGTCAACAGCGTGCAGCTCGCGGTCGAGGGGCTGACCCAGGTCGGCATCGAGGCACGGCTCGCGACGCCCGAGGAAGGGCCGTGGGACAACATGCTGAAATCGGGCGATTTCGACGTCGGCATCAACTCGATCCGCGGCGGCGTCACCCCGCACTTCATGTTCGACCTGGCGCTCTACTCGGCCAATGTCGGCAAGACCCGGCAGGCGGCCTCGCACTATTCCAACCCCGAGCTCGACAAGCTGCTGGACGGTTTCTACCAGACCAGCGACGAGGCCGAACAGCGCAAGATCATGGACCAGGTCCAGGAGATCGTCGGCCGTGACCTGCCGTTCGTCGCAGTGTTCAACAACCCGCTCTGGTACGAGTACTCGACCAAGCGCTTCACCGGCTGGTTCAACGCCGACAATCCGGTGGCGCGGCCGGTGGTCTATGGCGGCGTGCCGGAGCGCGTCCTGCACCTCCTGGCCCTCAGGCCGGTAACCCCCTAGGCCCCAAGCGGACCTGAACCGGGTCCAGGCGGCACGCTCCCCACGCGGCGCCGCCTGGACCCGTAAGCAAACCCGGGGAGGGGCTCACATGCCATTCGTGCTGCGCCGCATCGGCTTTTACATCGTGGCGTTCCTGGCGGCCGCGGTGATCAACTTCCTGATCCCGCGGCTGATGCCCGGCGATCCGATCGACTTCATGTTCGCCAAAGCCGAGAACACGCTGCCGCCGGAAGCGCGCGCGGCGCTGCTCAAGACCTTCGGCTTTGCCGTGGGGCCGCTGCACGAGCAGTTCCTCGCCTACCTCCAGAGCGTCTTCACCTGGGACCTGGGCTACTCGGTGAAGTTCTATCCGCTCAGCGTGTCCCAGGTGCTGGGCTATGCCCTGCCCTGGACGGTATTCCTTGCCGGGACCTCGGCGGTCCTCGCCTTTTCGGTCGGCTCGATCACTGGCATTCTTGCCGCCTGGCGGCGCGGCGGCGCCTTCGACTCGGTGGTCTCGCCGTTGGCGCTCGCCATCCAGGCGATCCCAGCCGTGGTGGTGGCGCTGGCCGCGCTGTTCGTCTTCGGCGTGGCGCTCAAATGGCTGCCCACCGGCTATGCGTTCGACCCCAAGCTCGACCCCGGCTGGAACCCCAGTTTCATCGGTAGCGTGGCGCTCAGCGCCATCATGCCGGTGGTGTCGCTGGCCTTCGTCCATATCGGCGGCTACCTCGTGACCATGCGCAACAACATGATCGGCCAGCTCGGCGAGGACCATGTGGTGATGGGGCTCGCCAAGGGGCTGAGCGACCGTCGCGTGCGCTACAACTATGCGGCGCGCAATGCGCTGCTGCCCAGCGTCACCGCCTTTGCGCTGACCATCGGGGCGGTGATGGGTGGCTCGCTGGTGACCGAGGTGGTGTTCAACTATCCCGGCCTCGGCCGCACCCTCTATGTCGCCATCGTCGCCCGCGATTACCCGCTGATCCAGGGGCAGTTGCTGATCATGACGCTGGCCATGCTGACGGCCAACCTCGTCGTCGACCTTGCCTATGTGTTCCTCGACCCGC
>JAEUMC010000903.1 GCA_016793415.1 Devosia sp.
GAACTGTCGGCTGACTGGCAGCAGGAAATGAAGAACGAAGCCCAGGTCGTCGGCTACACCGTCGAGTGATCCTGAACGCAAGTTCGCCGGGGGCGCGTAAGGTGCCCCTGGCTAGGTCTGTCTAGTGCCTGGAGCCGCCAAGTGAGCACGATCGAACATAGCGCTGCCACTGCTGCTGTCGCCCTCGAACGCCCCAGCAAGGGCATGAGTGTCGAGCGCGCCCAGGGCCGTATCGGCGTGCTGTTCGCCACCCCCTACGCCCTGTTCCTCATCGCTTTCGGCATCCTGCCGGCGCTCTATGCCATCTATCTGGCCTTCACCAAGAAGGGCGCCTTTGTCGGCTTGGACAACTTCCTCAAGGTGTTCAAGGACTACCGCTTCTGGCCGGCGGTCGAGCATGTCGGCATCTTCATCGTCGTCTGGCTGGTGCTGCTCGTGGTGCTGGTGGTGACTCTCGCCATCCTCGTCCACTCGATCGGCCTGCGCTGGTTCTCGGGCACCATGCGCTTCGTCTATTACATCCCCGGCGCTCTGGCCGGCGCTTCGAGCGTCATGCTCTGGCTGTTCGTCCTCGACCCCACGGTCAGCCCGGTCTCCTGGCTGCTACAGGCCCTCGGCATCGAAAGCTTCGTCGGCGCTGTTGACGCCAGCCGCCTGCCGATCGTCCTTGCGGTCATCGCCTTCTGGACCGGCGCCGGCGGCTGGATCGTCATCATGTATGGCGCGCTCAACAACATTTCGAAGGATGTCATCGAGGCCGCCCGCGTCGATGGCGCCGGCCCGGTGCGGATTGCCTGGTCGATCCAGATCCCGCTGATGCGCAAGTGGATCGCCTACATGGTGATCATGAGCTTTGCCGGCGGCACCCAGCTGTTCGTCGAGCCACGCGTCCTCGCGCAGGCCAGCCGTGGCGTGGTCGGGCAGGACTATTCGCTGAACCAGCTCGCTTTCCTCTACGCCTTCAAGCAGAACGATTTCAACGGCTCGGCGGCGATCTCGCTGGTGCTGCTGGCCGTCGCCGTCACCCTCTCCATCTACTTCGTCTTCAAGGGTGGCCTGTTTGAGCGCGCATGATTCCGCAATCGTCGGCACCCGCTCCAAGGATCTGACGCCAGCGGCCTGGCTCGGCCGCGCCTTCGGCGTGCTGATCCTGATCGTCTTCGCACTGTTCTTCGTCGTGCCGTTACTCTGGCTGCTGATCGCGCCGACCAAGACCGATCGGCAGCTGCTGCTCGAGGCGCCGTTCGCGCTCGGCGATCTCGGCACGCTCATCGGCAACTGGCAGAGTCTCATGACCTTCCAGGGCGGGCTGATCTGGACCTGGATCGGCAACTCGGTGTTCTACTGCGTTGCGGCGCTGGTGATCACGCTCTGTATCTCCATCCCCGCCGGCTACGCCCTGGCGATGACCGAGTTCCGCGGCCGCAAATTGCTGCTGGTGGTGACGCTGATCGTCATGCTGATCCCCTCCACCGCCTTGGTGCTGCCGATCTTTCTCGAACTGAGCGCCGTGCGGCTGATCGGCAATCCGCTCTCGGCTATCCTCCCCTTCTCGTTCTATCCGTTCGGCGTCTACCTCACCTACATCTACTTCTCGACCGCCGTGTCGCGCGACCTGCTGTCGGCGGCGCGCCTCGACGGGGCGAGCGAGTGGCAGGTGTTCATGAAGATCGCCATGCCGCTGTCGACCCCGGTGATCGCGCTGGTCGGCTTCTTCAGCTTCACCGGCAACTGGAACAACTACTTCCTGCCCTATGTGACGCTGCCCGGCCGCAAGGCGCCGATCCAGGTCGGGCTCGCCGAGCTGCTTTCGAACGTACCGGCGTTCAACCCAACCAATGCGGCGTCCACCACCATCACCCTCTCGGCGCTGGCGCTGGCGACGCTGCTCGCTATCGCCCCGGTGTTGCTGGTCTTCCTGTTCGCCCAGCGTTTCCTCGTTTCCGGCATGACCGCCGGCGGCACCAAGGAGTAATTCATGGTCCAGCGCATGGGCATGGTGATCGGCGTGAAGTCGGAAAAGCTCGCCGAATACAAGCGCCTCCACGCCGAACCGTGGCCGGAAATGAACGCCGCGCTGAGCGCTGCGAATATCCGCAACTACTCGATCTACCTGCGCGAACCAGAGATGCTGCTGTTCGGCTACTGGGAATACACCGGCACCGACTACGCCGCCGACATGCAGGCGCTGGGCGAAGTGGCCATCACGAAACAATGGCTGGCGCTTACCGACCCGTGCCAGGCGCCGCTCAAGACCGCTGCGCCCGGCGAGTGGTGGAGCATGATCCCCGAAATCTACCATCTCGACTGAGGAGCGCTCGATGGTTCAACTCAACGGCCGGACCTATACGCGTCGCGAGATTGCCGAGTGCTCGGGCATGCTGAGCCAGTTCGCCGGCGTGCGGCTGATGGAGCTTGGCGACGGCGTCGAGCGCGGCATCCGCATGCTCGAGTTCCGCACCGGCTCGGGCCTCCGCTTCACATCTTTGGTCGATCGCGCCCTCGATATCGCCGACTGCGAGTTCAATGGCCAGGCGATCGGCTGGAACTCTCCCGCCGGCTTCCGCCACCCGGGCCTGCACGAATACGAAGGCGAAGGCGGCCTCGCCTGGGCCCGCTCGTTCTCCGGCCTGC
>JAEUMC010000917.1 GCA_016793415.1 Devosia sp.
GTGGCTGCACAGAGCCCCTCACAGCGGAATGTTCCCGTGCTTCTTCAGCGGCACGGCCTGCTTCTTGTTTCGCAACGTCTCGAACGCCCGTGCCACCCGCCGCCTCGTGCCGTGCGGCATGATCACGTCGTCGATGAAGCCGCGTTCGGCGGCGACGAAGGGGTTGGCGAAGCGGGCTTCGTAGTCCGCCGTGCGCTTGGCGATCTTGTCCTTGTCGCTGAGTTCGGAACGGTAGAGGATCTCGGTCGCGCCCTTGGCGCCCATCACGGCGATCTCGGCGGTTGGCCACGCGTAGTTGACGTCGGCGCGGATGTGCTTGCTCGCCATCACGTCATAGGCACCACCATAGGCCTTGCGGGTGATCACCGTGACCTTGGGGACGGTGGCCTCGGCATAGGCAAACAACAGCTTGGCGCCATGCTTGATGATGCCGCCATACTCCTGGGCGACGCCGGGGAGGAAGCCTGGGACATCGACCAGGGTCAGGATGGGGATCGAGAAGGCGTCACAGAACCGGATGAACCGCGCGGCCTTCTTCGAGGAGTTGATGTCGAGGCAACCGGCCAGCACCAGCGGCTGGTTGGCGACGACGCCCACGGTGCTGCCGTTGAGACGGATGAAGCCGACGAGGATGTTGCCGGCATGATCCTTCTGGATCTCGAGAAAATCGCCCTCGTCGGCGATTTTGAGGATCACCTCGCGCATGTCGTAGGGCTTCTGAGCGCTGTCGGGGATCAGCGTATCGAGACTGGGCTCAGCGCGGTCGACGGTGTCGTTGACGGCAACCACCGGCGGCTTGTCCGCGGCGCTCAATGGCAGGAAGTCGAACAGGCGGCGGACTTCCAGCAGGGTCTCGATGTCGTTGTCGAAGGCGGCGTCGGCGACCGACGAAACTTTGGTGTGGGTGGAGGCGCCGCCGAGCTCCTCGTGCGTGACGATCTCGGAGGTGACGGTTTTCACCACGTCCGGGCCGGTGACGTACATGTAGGAGGTGTCCTTCACCATGTAGATGAAGTCGGTCATGGCGGGGGAATAGACGGCGCCGCCGGCAGTGGGGCCCATCACCACCGAGATCTGCGGGATGGCGCCCGAGGCCTGGACGTTGCGCCAGAATACCTCGGCGTAGCCGCCGAGCGCGGCGACGCCTTCCTGGATGCGGGCGCCGCCGGAATCGTTGAGACCGATCACCGGCGCGCCGTTCTGCACCGCCAGATCCATGATCTTGCAGATCTTCTGGGCGTGGGTCTCGCTGAGCGAGCCGCCGAACACCGTAAAATCCTGGCTGAACACGTAGGTCAGGCGACCATTGATGGTGCCCCAGCCGGTGACCACGCCATCACCCGGGATGATGTTCTGCTCCATGCCGAAATCCACCGCCCGGTGGGTGACGAACATGTCGTATTCCTCGAACGAACCGGGATCGAGCAGGACCTCGAGGCGCTCACGTGCGGTGAGCTTGCCCTTGCCGTGCTGCGCCTCGATGCGCTTCTGGCCACCGCCGAGACGGGCCTCGCTGCGCCGCTGCTCGAGTGCGGCAATGATCTTTTGCATGGAGTCCCCTGAGCTTAACTCATGCGCCAGCTTACACGGTCCGATGACACGGCGAGAGACAGGAATGTGCGGACCTGCTAATTCTGCAAAGTTGCAAACTGTGAAATTGCGAACTTGCGAATGGCCGACCGAAAGATCTTCGCCGGCGCCCGAGTGCGGGCGGCGCGCACCAAGGCGGGGCTGACGCAGCGCGAGCTGGCGCGGCGCCTCGAAATCTCGGTGTCGTACCTCAACCAGATCGAGAACAACCAGCGGCCGCTGACCGCGGCGCTGATGCTGACGCTGGCGGAGAATTTCGGGCTCGACCTGACCGAACTCACTTCGGAAGGCGCCGACCGGGTGCTGGCGGATCTGCGCGAGGCGATGGCCGATCCGCTGTTCGGCGAGGCGGCGCCCGGATTGATCGAGCTCAAATCGGTGGCCTCAAGCGCGCCGGATACGGCACGAGCGCTGCTGCGACTCTACGAGGCCTATCGCAAGGCGAATGAGCGGCTGATGGGCGCCGACGCAGCAATGGTTGGCGGCCCCGGGCTGCAGACCAGCTACGAAGAAGTGCGCGACTTCTTCCACTATGCCAACAACTACATCGATCCGCTCGATCTGGCGGCGGAAAGCCTCGCGGCGCGCATCGGCCTCGCGCTGCATGGCCGGCTCGAGCGACTGGCCAGCTACCTGACGACCCGGCACCAGATTTCGGTGCTGTTCGAGGAGCCGAACGCACCGGATCAACTGCGGCGGTTCGATCGGGTCGCGCGCGCCATTGTGCTGAACGGGCGACTGGCGCCAACGACGCAGTACTTCCAGCTCGGCGTGCAACTGGCGCTGATCGAACAGGCGGAGCTGATCGACCGGATCGTCGCCGGGGCGGAGTTCAAGACGCAGCAGGCCGCCGATATCTGCCGGCTGGGGCTCGCCAACTATTTCGCAGGGGCGCTGCAGATGCCGTACGGCGCGTTCCTCGCGGCGGCAGACCGGACCGGCTACGATGTCGAGGAACTGGCGTTCGAGTTCGGCGCCTCGATGGAACAGGTCGGGCATCGACTTTCGACCATGCAGCGGCCCAAGGCGCGCGGCGTGCCGTTCTTCTTTGCACGCGTC
The DNA here is from genome assembly GCA_016793415.1 of Devosia sp. Lineage (GTDB taxonomy): Bacteria > Pseudomonadota > Alphaproteobacteria > Rhizobiales > Devosiaceae > Devosia_A. The sequence goes on from JAEUMC010000917.1 coordinate 2,650, forward strand.
GATGCTGCGGGGACGATCACCAAGCGCCATTCGGCAACGCCGCTGCAGTTCCCGCGCTTCGGCGGAGCGTGCCCGCTGTGGAACGTGCACCGGGTGTTCGGCGAGCATAATGGGCGGATCGCGCGGCAGCTTGCAGAAACCCCGGATGGGAACCGCTACCTCTGCCTCGCCTGGTCGGAGGAGAAGCACACCGGCGGCTTTCGCGGCCCGGTACGGCGCTACGCCTATGCGCTGGGGTGTGAGGTGGCGCATGCGGGGCGGCTGACCTATGCCGGCGACCTCGACCTGACGCGCGGCTTCGAGCCGATCGGCATCAGTTGCCGGATCTGCCCGCGGACCAACTGCATCCAGCGCTCGGTGCCGCCGATGGATGCACGGCTGGAGATCGACGTCGACCGGCGAGAAGTGGTGCCCTATCGGCTGGGGTGAGCCTCGATCTCTCAGCCATCACTCCCTTGGCGGGGGCCCGCCACGCCCCCCTCTTGGAATTTCTAAGGCTTAGCCAAGAAGCTAAGCCCAAGAAATTCCATTCTCCCCCGCAAGGGGGGAGATGGGGGCCGGTGCATTTGTCACCAGGCAGGGTCGACAACAGAAACCCCGGGAACTGGCCCGGGGCTTCCACGTCGGCCGTGACTGGGATCACTGGTTGCCGACGTAATCCTTGAGGATCTTTTCGTTCTTGGCCTGCTCGAGCTGCCGCACCACGTCGCGGGCGTTGCGGTCGTCGGTGCGGTATTTGACGAGGTTCACCAGGCTCCCCATCAAGAGCACGATGCCCATGCCCCAGTAGCCCTTGGTCGACAGGTCGACCGGTGCGAGCCACAGCGACAGCGAGAGGAGGAACAGCGCGGCGGCGACGCCGGCAGCGTTGAACATGATGTAGATCTGGTTGTTGTCGGAGTTCATTTTGAGGTTCCCTTTGGTTCGAATGCGGTTGCGGTTCAGAGGCTGGTGGACTTGAGGCGAGCGAGCACGTCGTCGGCGCGGACCTTGGTCTTGTCGCCGAAGCCGGCATCGCCGAGGCGATCGCGGATGCCGGTCTGGCTGAGCCCGGCGTCGATCTCGTCGAGCACCTCGCTTTCGGCGAACGGATCAGGGCCGTTGACGACGCGGGCGATCAGGTCTTCGGCCTCCCGGATGGCGCTGGTGTTGCCGATCGAGCGGTTGAGCGACTTCTGCGCCTTGCGCTCGGCGTCGGCGGCGCGGGCGGAGATCATGCCCTGCCGCAGATCGATGATCCGGCGGTTGGCCTTCTCCACCGAAGCCTGAGTGCGAGCCACGCGATCGGTGAGCTGAGCGAGTGTGTCGCGGCGCACGGCCCGCTCGTTCTCGAGGCTGGCGATGGCAGCCGCCGCATCGGCGGCGAGGTCTTCACGACCGGCGGCCAGTGCCTGGCGCGCCCGGGTCTCGAGATCGGCAATCTGGGTCTCGAGGCGGGTGAGGGTCTGGGTCTCGTTGCGCTGGCGGATGATCAGCGCCGCGAGGGTCGACTTGGCGAGCGCAAGCGCCGCTTCGGACTCACGGATCTTCTGCTCGATCAGGTCGATGGCGAAGTGGTCGGTGAGTTGCTCCTCGGCGCGGGCCGAGGCACCCAGGAACAGGGTCTTCAGAACGTTCAACATCGCAGTGCGTCTCCCTTCGGTTGGTGTCGGCGTTTAATTGAACGCTGTTCACGACGATCAACATACAGGGTTTTAAACGCCGTTCAAGAGAAAAATTGAACGGCGTTTAGATTGTCTTTGATGTTAAGTGAAATCAATGAGTTGGGCGCCGAGGTCGAGTGACTGCGGCACGCTGGGTGCCATCCATCCCTACCCGACATCAACCGATGCGAGTCGGGAGTCAGTGCTCAGGCAGCCATGTGCAGCGGGCCGGCCTGTCCCCGCGGGAACCTATTTCGCCCGGTGGGTGTAGGCGAGGATGTGCATGTCGACGAGTTCGTGCACGACCTTGCCGATATCGCGATCCATGACGAGGCTCAGGCGGCCGGAACTGTCGAGCGAGACGACCGAGTGGATCGAGGCGAAGACCAGTTGCCCCGACTGGCGGGCCGTCTTGTCGTCGAGGTCGGGCCGGATGTCGTGGAAGCACTGGGCGATGATGCGGATCAGCGAGGCGATGGCCTCGATGTACCAGGGCGGCACCGGCTGGTCGGGCTTGCGGCGGAACTCGAACAGTGCGTTCCACAGGTTCCGCTTCAGCGTGATGTAGCCGAGAAAGGCGTCCGCATAGTTGTGCAGCATCTGGCGCGGATCGCCCGACGGCGTGGCATCGGCAAAGGCCTGAGCCAGGCCGACCAGTGTGCGGGTGTTCACCTGGGTGACGATGTCATCGAGGTCCTTGAAGTGATGGTAGAGCGTGCCGGCGGTGTAGCCGATGGCACGACTGAGCGAGCGGGCCGAGAACGCGTCGATCCCCTCCTCGGCGATCAGCTCCTCGGCGGTGTTGACCACGAGGCTCGCCAGCTCCTCCTTGGAATGATCGGCACGACGGGCCATGACACAAACTCCAGTGAACAACGTTCAATTAGAACGGGGAGTTTGGCTTGTCTATGGCGGCAAGCATTTCCGCCGACAAAGAAAAAGCCCCGGGGATGCTCCCGGGGCTTCGATAGTTGCTGCTGCCGCTGTCCGTCAGCCCTGGCCGCCGGAGACCAGCGAGGTGATGCGGCGGACGGTGACGCGGCGGTTGGCCCGCTCGGCGCCATCCGTCTCGACCTTGAGGTAGCGTTCGCCATACCCCTGGGTCGTCAGGTTCTCCGGCGGGATGTCGTAGAACTCGGTCAAGAGGTCGGCGATGGTGCCGGCGCGTTCGTCGGAGAGGACGAGGTTGGATTCGTCCGAGCCGACGGCGTCGGTGTGGCCTTCGATGAGGAAGGTCTCACCGGGGTTGCGCTGGAGGATCTTCTTCATCGCCTCGGCGACCTTGCCGAGCGAGCCGACCTGATCGCGGCCGAGCTGGGCCGAGCCGGTGTCGAAGGTCAGGTCACCGATCTCGACGCGGCGCACCGTGTCGCGAATACGGGCGGAACGCTTCACCTCGTCGACGGTGTAGACCCGAGCGGCCTTCTCCAGCGGTGGTTCACTGAGGAAGCGTTCGATGTCGCCCTCGTCCGAGCGTTCGCTGTAGAGCACATAATCATCGACCGGGATCGGCAGGTAGAACGGCGGCAGGTCGTCGCCCGGATCGCGCCAGTCGTCGTCCCGACGGTCGTCGGGTGAGAAGACCAGGATAATGCGCGTACCGTCTGGCAGCACCTTCACGCGGCGGATGATCTCGCCATAGCGGTTCCACACGGTGACGACGCGGGTGCCGTCCGGCCGGATGACGGTCTGGCGGTAGCGGCCGTTGTCGAGCTCTTCGTAATAGACCTCGTCGCCGCGGCCGATACGGTCGCGATCCTTGTAGGGCGTGAAGATGTCGATGTTGATGCCGATATTGATGATCAGCTTGTCGCCATCCTTCCTGGCCTCCTGAGCGGCCGGAGGGGCTTCGGGAGCCGGGAGTTGGTCGACCCGCTTGCCCTCGGCGACGACCGTCGCCTCGACTTCCTCGGCCGGCGGCGGGGCCTGGGTCTGGGCCTCGGCATCGGTAGCCGGGGGCGGCGTTTCGGCAGCCGGCGGCTGGGCCGGAGCAGGCTGTTCGGCACCGGCCCCCACTGCATCCTTGGCACTGTCGAGCACCGGTGCGGCCGGAGCATCCGGCGTCTCCTGGTCAGGCACCACCTCGAGCGGCTGACCGGACTGGTCGGTCGCCGGAGCTTCACCTGGCTGCGCAGGCTCACCCGGCTGGGCGGGTTCGGCGGGCGTTGCAGGTTCGGCTGGCGTCGCCGGAGTGGCCGGAGCACCGCCCATCAGCGCCAGGCACTCGTCGAGCGACTGAATACCGAGACGATTACACTCGGTGAGGAAGGCAGCTTCTGCGGCAGCCTTGGCATTGGCATCGCCGCTGGAGCTGGCTGAAACGTAAGCCTCGAACGCAGCGATCAGCGCCGGGTCGCTGGCGGGCGACGGCTGCTCGGCAGGTGGGGCCGGCTGCTCTGCGGGGGCAGCAGGCTGTTCGGCTGCTGGTGGCTGCTCCGCTGGAGCCGCCGGCTGCTCGGCCGGAGCGGCAGGTTGCTCGGCGGGCGCGGGTTGCTCGGTCGCGGGCGGTGCAGGCTCCTCAGCATGAGGCGCCGGCTCTTCAGCCGGTGGCGCGGGCTCTTCGGCCGCCGGCGGCGGCTCCTCTGCAGGCGGCGCGGGCTCCTCTGCCGGCGGCGCGGGCTGCTCGACGGTGGCGGCCCCGGTAGCAATGGCGATACACTGCTTGAGGTCGGGCGCGCCGATGCGCTGGCACTCGGCGAGGAACGCCGCCTCGGCCGCGGCCTTGGCTTCTGCGTCGTCGCCGCTCTGGGCTTCGACATAGGCGTTGTAGGCTGCCGTCAGCCCCGCATCCTGCCCAAGAGCAGTCAGCGGGAGCAGCGAGAGCATGCAAAGGCTCGTG
>JAEUMC010000097.1 GCA_016793415.1 Devosia sp.
CGCAACGACCAGCGTCCGGAGCGTTTCTCCAAGGGCGAGAAGGTCGACGCGCGCGTCACCCAGTACGATCGCAAGACCCAGCGCATCCAGCTCTCCATCAAGGCGCTTGAAATCGCCGAGGAGAAGGAAGCCGTGGCCGCCTACGGTTCGTCGGACTCGGGCGCTTCGCTCGGCGACATCCTGGGCGCCGCCCTCAAGGGCCGCGACGAGAAGTAAGCGTTTCCGCAGCTGCCCCTGCAGCTGCGGATCTGCATCTACGGGGCTCGCACCAACAGGTGCGGGCCCTTTGTTTGGGGGGACTGGATGCTTCTGAAGGATGTCGCCTGGCGCGCCATGACCAGCTATGACCTGCCGGCCGTGCAGGGCATTGCCGATACCGTGCATGTCGATTTCTTCGAAACGCCCGAGGTGCTCGCCGAGCGCCTGAAGCTCTACCGCAACGGCTGCTACCTGCTCGAGATCGGTGACAAGCCGGCCGGCTACGTGCTCAGCCACCCCTGGCTCTACGGCACCCTGCCGCCGCTCAACACCCTGCTGAAGGCGCTTCCGGCCGAGCCCGACACCTATTACCTGCACGATCTCTGCCTCTTGCCGGTCACCCGCCGGGTCGGCGCGGCCTCGAAGATCGTCGAGGCACTGGTCAAGCATGCCAGTGCCGAAGGCTACCCCACCATGACGCTGGTCGCCGTCAACGGCTCGATCCCGTTCTGGCAGCGGCACGGCTTCGAAATCACCGACGTCCCCGAGCTCTACGGCAAGCTGTTGAGCTATGAGGAAGCGGCGCGCTACATGGTGCGCAAGCTCGACTGAGCCTCGCCAACCCCGCTTGCCTGCCCGATGCCTACTGGCTACGACTTGCCAGTGCAGCACGGAGGGGGCGTTGCGGTTCGAATGGGACGAGGCGAAGAATCTCGCCAACAAGCTCAAGCACGGCGTGAGCTTCGAAGCGGCCGCCTCCGTATTCTTCGATCCCAACGAACTTACCGAAGAGGACCTGGATAGCTGGGGCGAGCAGCGCTGGCGAACCATTGGCAGGTCCGACGCGGGCACCCATCTGTTGGTCATCCACGCCGAACGCGGTATCATCGACGGCGAACTTCTGGTTCGGATCATCTCGGCCCGCGGGGCGACGAGCACGGAACGAAAACGATATGAGCGCGAAGTCAGGTATCGTTAGCTACACCCCTCGCCCCCTCACCGAGGAAGAGCGCGCCGAGTTGCGCGCCTTGGCAGAACGGCCCGACGAAGAGATCGACTATTCGGACATTCCGAAAACGACCGAAGAGTTCTGGAAAAACGCGCTCGTGAACCCCCACATGTATCCGCCGATCCGCCTGGATCGTCGGGTTGTCGAGTGGTTCCGGGAGAGAGCCGATGATGACGGCTCCATCATGCTGGCGGTGAACCGAGTGCTGCTCGACTACATCGCCGCCGAAAAGAAGAAAGCCCGCAAGAAAGCCGGCTGACCCCTCACTTGAACGTCCGGTAGCTGCCGTCGTCGCCGCGGCGAAGGCCGAGGTCTTCGAGTTCGCTGCCGCGCATGCCGTCCAGATAGGCGCCGTCGGAAGCGCTGCGGCCGAGGCCGGCGAAGGCGCCGGCGATGGCGACGAGAACGTTCCTGGCGATAACGGCGGCGGTGCGGGGCTTGGGCTGGTAAAGCATTTGTCCGTCTCCTCGGATCTGATGCGATGATCATCGCTCCGCCCGGCCCGGCAGTCCTTGGGGCAATCCTGAAGAGTTCTGAAGCGGTCCTGATCGGCCTGAATCAGGTATGGTGGTGCAATGGAAAAACGCTTTGGCGACTACCGGATCCGGCCGCGTGAGCGCGAGCTCATCGGCCCCGACGGGCTGATCGAGCTGTCGGGCCGTTCCTTCGATCTGCTCGAAGCGCTGCTGGCCGAGCCCAACCAGTTGCTCGACAAATCAGCCTTGTTCGACGCCGTGTGGCCCGGCGTGGTGGTTGAGGAAAACACCCTGCAGGTCCACATGTCGGCGCTGCGCAAGGCGCTGGGCCCCGGCTTCATCGCCACCGTACATGGCCGCGGCTACAAGTATGTCGGCCCTGAGCCGGTCGAGGATGCGGAGCCGGTACGGCCTGCCGTCGGTGCCGACGGCAATCTGGGACGCTATCGCAGTGACTGCGTGGCGCGCGAGACCGAAATCGAAGCCGTGGCGCGGCTGCTCGGGCAGCATCGGCTGGTCAGCATTCTCGGGCCGGGTGGGGTCGGCAAGACCACGCTGGCTGTTGCCGTGGCCGAGACCCTTGGTTCGGTCGATGGTGGCGTCTGGATGGTCGATCTCGCCTCGCTCGGCAGCGGTGAGTTCATCGAGAGCGTCTTGATCCAGACCCTCGCCGTGCCGTTCCGCGCCGGCAGCCGCTCGCTCGAGTCGATCGTCGAGTATCTGAGGCCTACCGAGGCGGTGCTGACCTTCGACAATTGCGAGCATGTGCGTGGCGCCGCCGCCCGGGTCATCCGGACGCTGCTGGCGGAGGTCCCCGGCATCCGCATCCTTGCGACCTCGCAGGTGCCGCTGGCCTTGCCGGAGGAGCACGTGTTCAAGCTGCTGCCCTTTGCCGTCACCGGCGAGGGCGAATCGGCCTACGCCGCTTCGGCGCAGTTTCTCGCCTATTGCTACGAGGCGTTCGGCGAAAAGCTCTCCGCCGACGAGCTGCCGATCGTCGCCCGGCTCTGCCGCCGTCTCGACGGCGTGGCGCTGGCGCTGAAGATGGCCGCCGCCCGGGCTGCGACCGTCGGCATCGAGACGGTCGACCGGCAGCTCGAGCAGCAGCTGGCGAGCCTCGAGGCCGATTGGGATCCGGCGCTGCCGCGCCACCGTTCGCTCGCCGCATCGCTCGCCTGGAGCTACGACCTGCTCGAGCCCGACGACCAGCGGACCCTGCGCGCGCTCGGCGTGTTCCAGGGCAGCTTCTCGATTCCCGCGGTCAACGCCGTGGCCGGCGAGGGCGCTGAAACCCGTGTGGCGGAGCTGGTGCGTCGGTCGCTCGTGGTGCGCGATGGGCAGGATCGGGCGCGCTACCGCCTGCTCGATTCCACCCGGCACTTCGCCCTCGACAAGCTGGCCGAGGCCGGCGAGGACATCAGCACCCGCGACCGGCACGCCGCTTATGTCCGCGACTTGTTCGCCGACAGCGTGCTGCGCTGGGAAGTGCTGCCCGACGAGCGCTGGGACCAGATCTACCAGCCGGATGGCGACAACCTGCGCGCGGCGCTCGCCTGGACCAAGACCCGGGCCGACTGGCCGACCTATGTCGAGATCGCCGCCGGCTCCTACCGCTACTTCATGGAAGAACAGCTCGGCGCCGAGGGGCTGGCGACCATCGAGGCCGGCATGTCGCTGGTCGGCGCCGTGCCGCCGGAAACCGCCGCCCGCCTGCAATTGGCGCTGGGCGAGATCGGTCGCTACAACGCCATGGACGTGCGGGCCTACCAGGGGCTGGAGCCGGCACTGGCCTGGTTCCGCCAGAGCGACGATCGTGTGCGCTACGCCCAGGCGCTGGTGCTCACCGCCTGGATCACCATCTTTTTCCACCATCAGGGCGATGCCGAGCCGCTGGTGGCCGAACTCGAAGCGCTGATCGCCGACATGCCGCCCAGCAAGGTGAAATCCTGGGCGCTGGTGGCCATCGGCACCCAGGCGTGGACCCGTGGCGACACCATCTCGGGGCTGGACCGCGCCGAGGCCGGCCTCGCCATGCATCTCGATGTCGGCAACCCCAAGGGCCGCTTCCGCTCGGTGATGAACCTCGCCGAGATGCTGCACAAGGGCGGCGACACACCGCGCGCGCTGTCGCTTTCCAACCAGATCATGCCGGAGCTGCGGGCCGCCGGGCGCAGCCTGCAGCTCGGTTTCCATCTCAACAACAATGCCGCCTACCGCATGACGCTGGGCGATTTCGATGGCGCCGCCGCGCCGCTCTACGAGGCGGCCGAGATCGTGCCGCGCGATGGCGGGCAATGGCATTGGTGCCTGCTGCAGAATGCCGCCGAACTGCTGGCGACGCGCGGGTCGTTCGACGTCGCGGCGCTGCTGGTCGGCTTCACCGACAAGAGCTTTGAAGGCTGGATCGATGGCCGTCAGGCCACCGAAGAGATGCAGCGCAACCGCCTCTCCGACACGCTCGAGGCGGCGCTGGGGAAATCCGAACGCGACCGCCTGCTGCAGCAGGGGAGGGCTTTGACCCTGTTCGAGGCCGATCACCTCGCCGGCTTCATCAAGACCGAACGGCAGCGGCTGAGGGTGTAGGAAGTCTGACACGGCGAGGGGGCGGCGCGGCGCCTACAAGCGAGGCCATCGATCATCGCGAAACGGCCCAGCCCTGCCTTGCATTTGCCGCGGCCCGCGGGTTACCTCGCTCGTCCAGCATGAGGCCCAGATGACTGATAGTTCCGGCGATAGCGCGCACCTGATCCCCGCCAATGCCCGGCTGCGCCGCTCGCGCCGGCTGTGGCGGGTGCTGTTCTTCCTGGCGCTGGCCGCAGCCGTACTCGCCATTGTCGGTCGCTTCGCCATGGAGCAGGGCGGTCCGGGCGACCGCATCGCCCGGGTCAGCATCACCGGCACCATCATGACCGATCCGGCCCGCCTCAAGATACTCGACAAGCTGGCCGAGGACGATGCGGTGAAAGCCGTGATCGTCGCCATCAACTCACCCGGCGGCACCACCGCCGGCGGCGAGGAACTTTACGAGGCGCTGGGGGCGCTGCGCGCCAAAAAGCCGGTGGTGGCAGTGATCAGCGAGCTCGGCGCTTCGGCCGCCTATATGACCGCCATCGCCACCGACCGGATCTTTGCCCGGCGGCTGTCGATCGTCGGCTCGATCGGCGTGCTGTACCAGCATGTCGACGCGGGCAAGCTCCTCGACACCATCGGCGTCAACTTCGACAAGGTGCAGACCGGCCCGCTCAAGGCCGAGCCGGATATCAACGAGCCGATGCAAGGCGAAGTGCGGGCTTCGCTGCAGGCGCTGGTCAACGATTCGTTCGAGTGGTTCGTCGATATCGTGGCCGAGCGCCGCGCCATTCCGCGGCCCGAAACCCTGGCCCTGGCAGATGGCCGCATCATCACCGGCCGGCAAGGTGTCGATACCAAGCTGATCGATGCTATCGGTGGCGAGGCCGAGGCGATTACTTGGCTCGAGACCGACAAATCCATCGCCGCCGACCTGCCGGTGGTCGATTACTTTCCGTTGCCGGCCGAGGGCTGGTTCGGGGTGACGCGCTGGCTCGGCCAGAGTGCTGCCGAAGTGATGCGCTCTGGTGTCGACGGGGCGATGTCCCTTGACGGTTTGGTCTCGCTTTGGCAGGCTAACTCATCGATGTGAACCCCATCGACCCGTGGAGTGCGCCGGGGGGCGGTATGATCAAGTCCGAACTCGTGCAGCGACTGTCCGACGAAAATCCGCATCTGTTTCAGCGTGATATCGAGAACATCGTGAACGCCATCCTCGATGAGGTCGGTGACGCGATGGCGCGTGGCGACCGCGTCGAGCTGCGCGGCTTTGGCGCCTTCTCGGTCAAGAACCGGCCGGCACGTGTCGGCCGTAACCCCAGGACCGGCGAAACCGTCGACGTGGGCGAGAAGTACGTGCCGCAGTTCAAGGCCGGCAAGGAAATCCGTGAGCGGATCAATCGCGCGGGATGATGTCTGGCGTTTCCGATGATTAGGCGCATTGTCGGCTGGTTCGTGCTGGTGCCGCTTTGCGCGGTGCTGATCGTGTTCGCCCTGGCCAACCGCCAGCTGGTGGTGGTGAATTTCAACCCCTTCGCCCCGGTCGAAGCGCTGACCTCGCCGGGCGTCGGCGTACCGTTGTTCCTGGTGTTGTTTGCCGTGCTGCTGGTCGGCGTGCTGCTCGGCGGCGTTGCCACCTGGTTTGCCCAGGGGCCGCATCGCCGCGACGAGCGCCATTTCAAGCGCGAGACCGAGCGGCTGCATCGCGAGCTCGAGGTGGCCCGCCGCTCGCCCGAACCGCCGGCGCTGGGCGCTGAAGATTTCGTTCCCAACTGATCCAAGGCACATGTCCGACCCCCTCATCGTCAAGATCTGCGGCATCAGGACCCCGGCTTTGCTCGACGCGGCCATTGACGCGGGCGCTGACATCGTCGGCTTCATGCATTTCGAACGCAGCCCCCGGCACGTCGACCTCGAAACCCTGCAGGAGCTGATCTCGGCGGCGCGTGGCCGGATCGAGACCTGCGTGGTGCTGGTCAACCCGGACAATTCCTGCGTCATGGAAATCGCGGCTTTGTCGCCCGACTGGATCCAGCTGCATGGGCCGGAGACGCCGCATCGGGTCGAAGCCATCCGCGACGAGGCCGGCATCGCCATCATGAAGGCCATCGGCATCAGCACGGCGGAAGATGTGGCGCATGTCGCCGATTTCGTCGACGTCGCCGATCGCATCCTGCTCGACGCCAAGGCGCCCAAGGGCGCCGACCGCACCGGTGGGCACGGCGTGCCGTTCGACTGGAGCCTGCTCAAGGCGCTTGACCCCGGCCTTCCATTCATGCTTTCCGGGGGCCTCACGCCCGAGACGGTGGGCGAGGCAATCCGGGCGGTTCGACCGATGGCCGTGGATGTCTCCTCCGGCGTCGAAACCGCGCCCGGCGTCAAGGACGCGGCGCTGATCCGGGCTTTCATCGCTAAGGCGCGAGCCGCACACGGGTAGGAGTTCAGCAGTGACCGCGACCGGGGCCAATTCCCTTCGCAACGGCCCCGACGAGCAGGGTCGCTTTGGGCTCTATGGCGGCCGTTTCGTCGCCGAAACGCTGATGCCGCTGATCCTCGACCTCGAGAAGGCCTATCGCGCGGCCCAGGCGGACCCCGAGTTCCAGGCTCAGATCAAGCACCTTGCCACCCACTATGTCGGCCGCCCCTCGCCGCTCTATTTCGCCGAGCGGCTGACCGAGCATCTGGGCGGCGCCAAGGTCTATTTCAAGCGCGAAGAGCTGAACCACACAGGCTCGCACAAGATCAACAACACGCTCGGCCAGATCCTGCTCGCCAAGCGCATGGGCAAGACCCGCATCAGCGCCGAGACCGGCGCCGGCCAGCATGGCGTGGCCACGGCGACGGTCTGCGCCAAGTTCGACCTCCCCTGTGTGGTGTTCATGGGCGCCACCGACGTCGAGCGCCAATATCCCAACGTGTTGCGCATGAAGATGCTCGGCGCCGAGGTTCGCCCGGTCACCGCCGGCGCCGGCACGCTCAAGGACGCCATGAACGAGGCGCTGCGCGACTGGGTCACCAATGTCGAGACCACCTATTACCTGATCGGCACGGCCGCCGGCCCGCACCCCTATCCGGAGATGGTGCGCAATTTCCAGTCGGTGATCGGCGAAGAGATCAAGGCGCAGATGCGGGACGAGACCGGCAAGCTGCCCGACGCGGTGGTCGCCTGTGTCGGCGGCGGTTCCAATGCCATCGGCACCTTCCACGCCTTCCTCGACGACAGCTCGGTGAAGCTCTATGGCGCCGAAGCCGGCGGCCATGGCATCGAGGTCGACAATGGCCACGCCGCCTCGATGACCGGCGGCCGCCCCGGCGTGCTGCACGGCAACCGCACCTACCTGTTGCAGGATGCCGACGGGCAGATCCTCGAGGGGCACTCGATTTCGGCCGGCCTCGATTATCCCGGTGTCGGGCCGGAGCACTCGTATCTGCACGATACCAGGCGCGTCACCTACGCGCCGATCACCGACAAGGAAGCGCTCGAGGCGTTCCAGCTCTGCACCAAACTCGAAGGCATCATTCCGGCGCTCGAAAGCGCCCATGGCCTCGCCCAGCTGATGAAGGTCGCGCCGACTATGCAGAAGGATGAGACCATCGTGCTCTGCCTCTCCGGCCGCGGCGACAAGGACGTCGAGAGTGTTGGCCGCTACCTGGGGATGAACAGCTGATGACCACCCGCATCCCCGCCCGCTTTCAGAAGTGCGCCGCCGAGGGCCGCCCGGCGCTCGTCACCTATACGATGGCCGGCGACCCGGACCTGGCGACCGCACAGGCCATTCTCGAGGCGCTGCCCGCCTCCGGCGCCGATATCATCGAGCTCGGCATGCCGTTCTCCGACCCGATGGCCGACGGCCCCGGTGTGCAGGCCGCCGGCCAGCGCGCCCTCGCGGCCGGCCAGACCATGAGGAAGACGCTCGCCATGGTCGAAGCGTTCCGCCGGAAGGACCAGGACACCCCGATCGTCCTGATGGGCTACTACAACCCCATCTACATCTTCGGCATCGATGCCTTCCTCGCGGCGGCGAAGGCCGCCGGCGTCGACGGGCTGATCGTCGTCGATCTGCCGCCCGAAGAGGATGACGAGCTCTGCCTTCCCGCCCTGAAGGCCGGTATCAATTTCATTCGCCTCGCCACCCCGACCACCGACGACGCCCGCCTGCCGGCGGTGCTCGCCAACACCTCGGGCTTTGTCTACTACGTCTCGATGACCGGCATTACCGGCGCCAGCATCAAGAACCATGACGCCGTCGGCGCCGCGGTGACCCGCATCAAGGGCCATACCGACCTGCCGGTGGTGGTGGGCTTCGGCATCAAGACCGCGGACGACGCCGCCCGCATGGGCCGCGACTCCGACGGCATCGCCGTCGGCACCGCCATCTGCAACGCTGTGCTGGGTTCGCTGGAAAACGGCAAGGCCACTGCCGGCACGGTCGCCGCCGTCACCACGCTGGTCGCCGGGCTGTCGAGCGGCGTGAAGCGGGCCAAGGCGGCCGCCTGATCATCCCCGGGCTGGCGAGTTAGTCTCTCGCTCACCAACTGTTCCTATGTTCGGAACGGCGCCAGGCGTGGCGCCGTTACAGTTGGGAACGGAGCTTTGGGATGCGCAGGACACTCGGCATCGTTGGCGGCCTGGCGCTCGGGCTCTGTCTCAGCCAGTTCCCCGAATATGCCCAGCAATATACCCAGCGCCTTGGCGGCGCGGTCGATGAGCTGCGGATCATTACCGCCGAGTTCGAGGTCGCGGCCAAAGCGGCCGGCCTGACCCTCGAGCAGGCGATCGACCGCTATTCGA
>JAEUMC010000923.1 GCA_016793415.1 Devosia sp.
CCGCGCAGCTATGCCGACCTCGTGGCGCTGGCCGGCGAGAAGCGCGACCTGATCGTCAAGCACGCGCTCGAAAGCTCGCTCCGGCCGGTCTCGATCGGCGATGGCCGGCTCGAGGTGGCGCTCGTCCCCAATGCCGATCCCGGAATCATCCAGACCCTCAGCGCCAAGCTGAAGCTGTGGACCAATCGGCAGTGGATGATCACCCTCAAGAACGACGCACAGCACGTGCCGACCATGCGCGAGCAGCGCGAGGAGCGGCAGGAGGTGGTGCGGCAGCAGGCGCACGAGGATCCGCTGGTGCAGGCCATCCTTGATACGTTCCCGGGGGCCAAGCTGCTGCCGCCGCGGATCAAGCACGAAGAAATCCCGATCGAAGCCTATGCGGACATGATGAACCGCGACAGCGATGAGGAAGACGACGAATGAAAGACCTGATGGGAATGATGAAAGCCGCCCAGGAGATGAAGGGGCGGATGGAGGAGTTCCAGAACAAGGTCGCCGAGATGACCGTCGAAGGCCGCTCCGGCGGTGGTCTCGTGGTGGTGACGCTCAACGGCAAGGGCGAGATGAAGGGGTTGAAGATCGATCCCAGTCTCGTCTCCGACGACGTGTCGGTGCTCGAGGACCTGATCCTTGCCGCCCACAACGACGCCAAGGGCAAGGCCGAGTACGAAATGAACGCCAAGATGCAGGAAATGACGGCCGGCCTGCCGCTGCCTCCGGGCATGAAGTTTCCATTCTGAAGGAGTGAGTAGCGAATAGCGAATAGCGAATAGGGCAGAGTCGCGAACCCGCTACTCCCCTACTCGCCATTCGCTACTCGCTCAGCAAGCATGGCCAACGGCGGACCCGAGATTGAACAGCTGATCCTGTTGCTGGCGCGCCTGCCAGGGCTCGGGCCGCGCTCGGCCCGGCGCGCCGTACTGCAGCTGATCAAGAAGAAGGAACAGCTGATGATCCCGCTGTCGGCGGCGCTCGATCGCGCCGTGGCCGCGGTGACCGTCTGCCAGACCTGCGGCAATGTCGATACCCGCTCGCCCTGCCACATCTGCGCCGATCCACGTCGTGACAATGGCCTGCTGATCGTCGTCGAGGATGTCGCCGACCTCTGGGCGCTGGAGCGGGCCGGGGTCGGAGCGGTGAAGTACCATGTGCTCGGTGGTGTGCTGTCGCCGCTCGATGGCGTCGGTCCTGATGATCTGTCGATCGATGCGCTGCTGCGCCGGGCGCCGGAGTTTTCCGAGATCGTGCTGGCGGTGAACGCCACGGTCGAAGGCCAGACCACGGCGCACTACATCACCGATCGCCTCGCTCCCAGCGGCGTCAAGATCACCCGGCTGGCCCATGGCGTGCCGGTGGGCGGCGAGCTCGACTATCTCGATGAAGGCACGCTCAGCCAGGCGCTGAAGGCGCGGACCTCGCTCTAGCCCTCGTCCCGATCCAGCCCGTCGCCGTCGAGCCACTGGCTCTTGTCGACGGCGCCTTCCGGCTCGTCCTCGAGCGAGGCTTCGTCCTCTGCTTCGATGGCTTCAAGCTCGTCGGAATCGGGCGACAGGGTTTCCCGATGCGCTGTCGGGTCGTGGTCCACCGAGGTCGGATCCATCCCTTCGCCAGCCAGGCCATTCAGCCGCGACACCGCCTCATCGATGGCGCCGATCAGGCTGCGCGGATCGTCGTCGCCGAAATCGGTTGCTTCGAGATTGATCAGTTCCTCGCGGATCGACAGCAGCCGCGCCAATCGTTCGCCGGCCGGCCATTCATCGCCATAGAGCAGTTCCTCGATCTCGGTCTGGCTCACCGGCTGGGCAAAGCCTGGCGTGTCGCCATCATTGCCGGCTGGGGTGTCTTCGGCAATCAGTCCACGGAAGTGGTTCGAGATCATCAGCGCCTCCCTGCAATGAGCACTAACGCACACACCCGGCGACGGGTTCAGCCCACATCTTAAGCCCCCGTTTACGCCGTATCGAGACGTGACGTGCTTACGCATAAGCCAGCGCCCCTAGCGCAAGACTCCCTTTACGAGTTGAGGCAGACAGCAAGGGGTATTGGCTCCAGAAGG
>JAEUMC010000014.1 GCA_016793415.1 Devosia sp.
AGACGCAGCCGCGTTCGAGCACGGCGCTGCTGGTGAGATCGAGTTCATGCAGCTTGAGCGTTTCGATGCGCTCGGCGACGGTATGCTCCGGGCCCGGCAGGAAGCTCGAGCGGATCCGGTAGGCGACCTTGCCCAACCTGAGGTCGAGGCTCGCCGGCTGGACCTGATCGGCGTCGAACGGACGATCGCTGACGATATTGCCGCGCGCTGCCAGCCGCTCGATGAAACGGGCGGGAAACACGCCCTTGGCCCAAAGCTCGCTATCCAATGGTCTACCCCGCAACCTCCGCCCCTCGTAGCAACCTCAGGCGTTGACGCCAAGACGGCATGGGTCGTATATCCACGCTATGCGCCTTTGCGGTAACGCTCGGGCCTTGGTGGTGATTTGGCCGGTCTGATTGCAGCCACCTAAAACAAGTCGCTAAAGAGACCTTCGAGCCGGCCGCCCACGCGTGCCGGCTTTTTTGTTTTCGAGGCAAGGACATGTCGAAGTCGAAGAACCCGCTGAGCGACGAAAAGAACCGCGCGCCGGCCACGATGCTCGTCCATGGCGGCACGCAGCGCAGCCAGTTCAAAGAGACCTCGGAAGCGATCTTCATGAACTCGGGCTATTCCTACCCGAGCTCGCAATATGCCGAGGACCTGTTCCTCAACAAGATCAACAAGCCGGCGCATAACTATTCGCGCTTCGCCAACCCGACGATGGACATGTTCCAGGATCGGATGGCGCTGCTCGAAGGCGCCGAGGCGGCGCGCGCCTTCGCCACCGGCATGTCGGCGGTCACCAATGCGGTGATGAGCCAGGTGCGGGCCGGCGACCACATCGTTGCGGCGCGGGCGTTGTTCGGCGGCTGTCGTTATGTGGTCGAGGACCTGATGCCGCGCTTCGGCGTGCCCTCGACGCTGGTCGATGGACGCGACCCGGAGAACTTTGCGCGGGCCATGCAGCCCAATACCAAGGTGATCTTCATCGAGACGCCGACCAACCCGACGCTGGAACTGGTTGACATCGCCGCCGTCGCACAAATCGCCAAGGCGCACGGCGCCAAGCTGATCGTCGACAACGTATTCGCCACCGCCATGCTGCAGAAGCCGCTGCAGTTGGGCGCCGATCTCGTCACCTATTCGGCGACCAAGCATATCGATGGCCAGGGCCGGGCGCTGGGCGGCATCGTGCTCGGCTCGAAAGCGCTGATCGAGGGCGACGTGCACACGCTGCTGCGCCAGACCGGACCGTCGCTGTCGCCGTTCAATGCCTGGGTGCTGCTGAAGGGCGTCGAGACGCTGCCCATCCGGGTCAAGCAGATGACCGAAAGCGCCACCAGGGTGGCCGACTTCCTTGCCAGCCACCCCAAGATCGAGCGGATCTCGTACCCGTTCCACCCCTCGCACCCGCAATACGAGCTGGCCAGGCGCCAGATGGCGAACGGCTCGACGCTGGTGGCGTTCGAGGTGAAGGGCGGCAGAGAAGCCGCATTCACCCTGTCGGACTCGCTGGCGGTGATCCTGATCTCCAACAACCTGGGCGATGCAAAGTCGCTGATCACCCATCCGGGCACCACGACGCATGCCCGGTTCACCGAGGAGGTGCGGCTGGAATCGGGAATCACCCCGGGCCTGCTGCGGCTCTCGGTGGGGCTCGAGGATGCCGACGACCTGATCAAGGACCTCGAGTACGGGCTCAGCCAGGTTTAGGGGGCGCCACTCCGCCTGGCGCGGTCACATCGATCCTTCGTCCTCCGACCCGGTGGTTGACCGACCCCCACCCCTGTCCCCTCCCCCTAAACAAGGGGAGGGAGAC
>JAEUMC010000027.1 GCA_016793415.1 Devosia sp.
GCGAGATTCCGGCGGTTCATTACATGATTGCCGCGGCAGGCGGGCCGACCATTCCGTGCGTGCCCTACGTCACCTGGGGAACATCCGAACTGGCCGAACTCATCCTCACGGCCCTCGCCGAACGGCAGGCCTGCCTGCTCGCCAATCACGGTATGGTGGCGGTCGGCGCGACCCTGAAGAAGGCAGCCGCGCTGGCGGTGGAGGTCGAAACTCTTGCTGCGCAGTACTGGCATGCTCTGCAGGTCGGCGTGCCGTTCATCCTGCCGGACGACGAGATCGACCGCGTGATCGAAAAGTTCAAAAGCTATGGCCAGGGGCAGTCTCCCGACCGCCTGCCGAGTTGCTGCTGATGTCCGGCGCCCTCAAGATCGCCCAGTTGCTGGCCGGCACCTACCGTGACAGCGAATCCGGCGAACCGGTCGGAGTGAAAACGCTCGCACTGGCCATCGAGGCCACACTGGATGGCTGCGAGCGCCAACTCATCGATGCGCTGGGCTTTGACAAGCGGCTCGCAGTGGTGAGCGACACAAACACGCACGCCGCCCTCGCAGGGCGGGTCGAGAGCGCCCTGCGTGGCCGTTACGACGTGGCGAGCGTCGTGCTGCCCGGCACCCCGCACCCCGACGACACGACCGTCGCGGTCGTACGCAAGGCCGTCGCCAGCGCCGATGCCCTGATCGCGGTCGGCTCGGGCACGATCAACGACGTGTGCAAGTACGCCGGCGCGCTCGACGGCAAGCCCTATGCGGTGTTCGCGACAGCACCCTCGATGAACGGCTATACTTCGCTCAACGCGGCAATCACCGTCCACGGTCACAAGCTGTCACTGCCCGCCCAGGCACCTGCCGGGGCGTTCTTCGACCTTGCCGTTCTCGCCGCTGCGCCGACACGTCTCATCCGTGCCGGGCTTGGTGACAGCCTCTGCCGTGCTACGGCGCAAGCCGACTGGCTATTGTCGCACCTGCTGCTTGGCACTCCGTATCGACAGTTGCCGTTCGACCTGTTGACCGATGACGAGGCGCCCCTCTTCAGCAATGCGCCCGGCTTGCTGGCCGGTGACCTCGACGTGATGCGTAACTTGGTCCGCACCCTGGTGCTGGCTGGATTCGGTACGGCCATCGTCGGACATAGCCAGCCAGCCAGCCAGGGCGAGCACCTGGTCAGCCATTACATCGATATGTTCGAACCTGCCGGACGACCCCAGGTCTTTCATGGCGAGCAGGTTGGCGTGACGACGCTCTCCATGGCCCGCTTGCAGGAGCGGATGCTCGAGTCGCCGCCGCATGTCGTTCCAGACCCCCGGACGCAGAGCGACTTCGTCGCCCGCTACGGTGAAGGTCTCGGGCAATCCTGCTGGAACGAGTACGAGCGGAAGCGGCTAGATGGTCGGAGAGCGGAGGCGCTGAACGCCACGATCGCCGCCAACTGGCCGACGGTCGTCGAGCGGGTCGGGGCGATCACGCTGCCTTCCGCGCACCTGGCCGCGGTGCTGCGTTCGGCGGGATCGGACGTCACTCCGGGTGACATTCACCTCTCCGAGGCGTTCTACCGCGAAGCGCTCGGACGATGCCGTGACATTCGCGATCGGTATACGTTTCTCGATCTTGCCGCCGGCGCAGGCCGGCTTGATGCCATGCTGCCTAAACTGTGAGGGATCTCATGGATTTCATCTTCATGCTGACGCGCAACGACCGCACCATCGAGGACTGTGTCGAGGTGTTCTCGGAGGTTGCGACCCTGGGTCTCAAGCACGTCGGCTTCAAGGACGTCGGGGTCGCCCCGGAAACGCTGAAGACGCTGGTCGGTGCGATCCACGCCAGTGGGGCCACCAGCTATATGGAAGTGGTGTCGGAAACGCCCGAGGCCTGCCTTAACTCGGCCCGCATCGGCGCTGAGCTGGGGGTGCGGCGCCTGCTCGGCGGCACCCAACTCGACGACGTGCTCCCCCTGCTTAAGGGCACAGGGACGACGTACTATCCGTTCCCAGGCAAGCCCTCGGGACATCCCACCAGGCTGGGTGGCAGCCCGGCCGATGTCGAAGCGCATTGCCGCGCGTTCAGGGCTCGAGGCTGTGCCGGCGCCGATCTGCTTGCCTATCGGGCCACCGAGGCCGACCCGGTCGCGCTGATAGCGGCCGCGCGCAAGGGGCTGGGCGATGGTCACCTGATCGTCGCCGGTTCGGTGGCATCGGTCGAACGGATCCGCGACGTCGCGGCGGCCGGAGCTGATGCCTTCACCATTGGCAGCGCAGTCTTCGATGGCTCCTATGCCCGCAATAGTGGCTCCATCCGCTCGCAGCTCAAGCGAGTGATGGCCGACTGTGCGACTATCTAGCCGATGGGGCATGCCCCGATACTGCTCGGCATCGACATCGGCACGCAGAGCCTCAAGGTGCTGGTGCTGAGCGAGCAACTGCGGCCACTGGGTCTAGCCAGCGCGCGCTACGAAACCACCTTCCCCCATCCCGGATGGGCCGAGCAGGATCCGAACGACTGGTTGCGGGCGCTGCGTCCCACCATCGCGGCGGCGCTCCACGAAGCCGACTGCGCTCCGCAGGCTGTAGTCGCTATCGGTGTCGGCGGGCAGCTCGATGGGTGCATTCCGACCGATGCCGCGGGAACCGCAATGGGGAGAGCGATCATCTGGATGGATCGACGTGCGGACGAAATCCTGCGCGAGATCGACCAGCAACTGGTGCACCACCGCACCGGCCTTGTCCCGGATGCCACCCACATGGCTGCCAAGATCGCCTGGCTGCAGCGACATAAGCCTGGCGCGCCTGCGACCTGGCACCAGCCCGTTTCATTCGTCGTGGCTGCCCTCACTGGTGCCCGGTTGATGGACCGGTCGCTCGCTTCCACAACGATGCTCGCGACTCTCGAAGCACCCGGCTGGGACGCCGAGCTCTGCGCCGCGTTCGGTGTCGACGCGGCTCAGATGCCGGCCATTGCCTCGGCCGGCGCGATCGCAGGGGAACTGGGACAACGCGGCGCGGCGCTAACCGGTCTGCCGGGCTCCTGTCGGGTCGCGGTCGGCACAGGTGACGATTTTACCAATCTACTTGGCAGCGGGATCGCCGTTCCCGGCCTCGTCGGCGTGACGCTGGGCACCGGAGAAGTGGTCACGGCGCTCAGCACGCGCCCGGTTCGCGATCCGGCCGGGCTGGTCGAAACACGCTGCTTTCCCACGGGCCACTTCCAACTCGGCAATCCGGGATGGCTGTCCGGGGGGGCGGTGCGCTGGCTCCGCGAGATACTTGCGGTCGGTGACGACGCGACAATAGACGCGCTGGCCGCGGAAGTTGCGCCGGGCGCCGACGGCGTCCTGTTCTTTCCCGGGCTCAGCGGCGCGATGGCACCCGTCTGGGATGCGACAGCTCGCGCCAGCTTCTATGGCATGGCCAGCGGCCACGGCAGGGGTCACCTCTGCCGGGCCCTGCTCGAAGGCAGCGGCTTTGCGATGCGGGACGTGGTCGAAACACTCGCTCAACTCGGACCGCCGATCGAGTCCATCCGCCTCGTCGGCGGTGGGGCCGGCAGTGCCTTGTGGACGCAGATGCGCGCTGACATTGCCGGCGTCCCGGTGCTTGCACAGGTCGGCCCTGACGCCTCAACTCTCGGCGCCGGCCTGCTCGCCGCCGTGGCGGGTGATCGATTTGCCGGCGTAGGTGACGCGGTTGCGGCCTTGCCGCTCACCTTCACCCGCTACGAACCGCAACTTGCCGCCAAGTTTGCCTATGACGATGCATACGGCCGCTACCGGTTGCTGTTCGACCGGCTGCAACCCGTGTTCGGTGCGCTACTGCCGGGGACGGCCTCCACCGGTGGTTCAGGGGCGGCGTCATGAGCGTCTACATCGTGCTCCTCAACCTCGCCGGCGCCGTCGGGCTGCTGCTCTGGGCGGTCCGCATGGTGCGAACCGGCGTCGAGCGTAGCCAGGAACCGGCGCTGCGACGGCTGATCCGTGATGGCAAGCATGGGCGCCTCCGCCTTGCCGCCGTCGGTGCAGGCGTCGCCATCCTGCTCCAGAGCTCCACCGCTGTGGCCATGCTGGCGGCCGGCTTCACGGGTAGCGGCGCGCTGCCGCTGTCGTCGGGACTGGCACTGATGCTCGGCGCTGACCTCGGCTCCGCATTGGTGGTACAGCTCCTCTCGATCGACCTGCACTGGCTGGTTCCTGCGCTGCTGGTGATCGGCAGTGCGATGTTCTTCAAGGGACCAACGCGCCAGTGGCGTCAGGGCGGCCGCATCATTATCGGCATCGGTCTGATCCTGATCTCGCTGCGGATGGTGGGGGAGGCGACCCTGCCGCTCCGCGAGGCGCCGTTCCTGGCCAGCGCACTGGATTACCTCCGCACCGACTTCGTTACCGCCTTTCTGCTGGCAGCGCTGTTCACCTGGCTGGTGCATTCGAGCGTGGCTTCCGTGCTGATGATCGTCGCATTTACGGCCCAGCAGCTTGTTCCACTGGAACTTGGGGTATCATTGATACTTGG
>JAEUMC010000030.1 GCA_016793415.1 Devosia sp.
CTGCGACAGGCGATCGACTACATCCCGCAGGGTGTGGCGGTATTCGACCGTGACCTGCGGCTGGTTACCTGCAACTCGCGCTATGGCGAACTGCTCGGCGTGCCGCCCGAACTGGTGCGGTCGGGCACGCCGCTTTACGACCTGGCGCTCTATGTGGCGCGGCGGGGCGACCTGGGGCCGGGGGATGCGATCTACCTCGCGGCGCAGCGGGTGCAGACGCTGACGCAATCGCACGCCACGGTGAGCCAGCGGCTCGGCGCCAAGGGCCAGGTGCTGGAGTTCCACTCCTCGCGCCTGCCGGACGGCGGGCTGGTGATCAGCTTCGCCGACGTGACGGCGCGGGTCGACGCCGAGACCGAGCTCGCCAGCATCAACCAGTCGCTCGAAGGCCGGGTCGAGGAGCGCACCGCAGCGCTGATCCGGGTGAACTCGGAACTGGAAGTGGCGCGCGCCAAGGCCGATGCCGCCAACCGCGACAAGACCCGGTTCTTCGCCGCCGCCAGCCACGACCTGCTGCAACCGCTGAACGCGGCGCGGCTCTACACCTCGACCCTGGTGGAGCGGGCCGGCGGCACCGGGCTGGACGAGCTGGCGCATTCGATCGAGGCCTCGCTGACCGCAGTCGAAGAGATCATGGCGGCGCTGCTCGACATTTCGCGCATCGATGCGGGTGCGGTGAAGCCTGCGGCGACGCCGTTCCAGG
Source organism: Devosia sp. (assembly GCA_016793415.1). GTDB lineage: Bacteria > Pseudomonadota > Alphaproteobacteria > Rhizobiales > Devosiaceae > Devosia_A. The sequence continues at coordinate 704 of JAEUMC010000030.1, forward strand.
TGCGGGACCTCCTGAAGAAAGTCGATGTCGAGTTCGCCCCGTTGGCGCTGAAGAAGGAGATCGACCTCAGGCTGGTCGATACCTCGCTCGCCGTAGTGGGCGACCGGGCGCTGACCGCCCGCGTCATCCAGAACCTCGTTTCCAACGCCATCAAGTATACGCGCCCCGGCGGCCGGGTACTGGTCGGCGCGCGGCTGCGCGGCACGCGGGTGCGGTTCGACGTGATCGATACCGGCATCGGCTTCAACAAGGATCAGCACGCGCTGATCTTTGCCGAGTTCAGCCGGCTGGAGCATGGGGCCCGCATGGCGCAGGGGCTCGGCCTCGGCCTGTCGATCGTCAAGCGCCTGGTGACGGCGCTCGGGCTCACCATGGAGCTCGAGAGCAAGGAGGCCCGCGGCTCGCGCTTCTCGCTCTACCTGCCGCATCACCGCTCGCTCAAGGTGATGCCCGAGGAAGGTCCGGCGCGCGAGCCGACCTCCAACCTCAACGGGTTGCGCATCCTCTGCGTCGATAACGAGCGCGCCATCCTCGATGCCATGGAGGGGCTGCTTGGCGGCTGGGGGTGCGACGTGCGCTCGGCCCGCTCGCTCAAGGACATCGACAAGGACGGGCTGCTGCTCGGCTGGCTGCCCGACCTGGTGCTGATGGATTACCATCTCGACCAGACCTCGGGCCTCGATGCCATCGAGTGGCTGCGCCACAATGTCGGCGGGCACCTGCCGGCGGCGCTGGTCACCGCCGACCGCAGCCCGGCGGTTCGGGCCCTGGCGGAGGATCGCGGCATCACGGTGGTCACCAAGCCGGTGAAACCGGC
>JAEUMC010000113.1 GCA_016793415.1 Devosia sp.
CGCAACGACAAGCAGGTGAGTCATCTACTGTTCTTTCTGCACCGAACGCCGATGCAACTGAACAGTATGGCGAGCCGGCTGATGGTCACTTGCGATAGATCAAGCCGCACCGTCGAGGCCGGACAGGTCGATGTCCATCACCATTCTCACCAGCTCGGCCAGGCTTCGCGCCTGCATCTTGCCCATCAGGGCCGCCCGATAGACCTCAACCGTGCGCGGGCTGATGCCCAGCTCGGCCGCGATCAGCTTGTTGGGCAGTCCATCGACGACGCCCTTGAGGACCTGCCGCTCGCGCTCGCTGAGGCTGCGCAGGCGATCCCGCACGCGCTCGCGGAGCTGTTCGGCATCAACCTGCGAGGTCGCCAGGTCGACTGCGCGACGGATCGACTCGACGATGGTCTCGTTGCTGAACGGCTTCTCGATGAAATCGATGGCGCCGTTCTTCATCGCTTCGACCGCCATCTGCACATCACCATGCCCGGTGACGACGATCGACGGCATCATGTGGCCGGAGGCCCGCAGCCGACGAAGCAGTTCGACCCCGTCGATGTCGGGCATTCTCAGGTCGGTCACCAGGCAGCCGTTGCGGATGCCGCCTGCCACATCGAGAAAGGCCTGCGCGGTGGCGTGCGTCCGTACGGCGAACCCGGACACGTCGAGCAGGAATGCCAGCGAGCTGCGCACCGACTCCTCGTCGTCGACGATGTGCACCACGATGTTTGCGCTATTCACCCTGCATCTCCTGCACCGTGGGAAGGCTGAACCTGAAAGTCGCACCTCCCGCGTCGTTGCGCGACACCGAAATCTCCCCTCCGTGCGAGCCGATGATGCGTTGCGAGATCGACAGGCCGACTCCCATGCCGCCGGCCTTGGTCGTAACAAAGGGCTGAAACAGGCGAGCCGCGACCTCTTCGGAAATACCGGGGCCGGTATCTGCTACCTCGACGTGCAGCCGGTCATCGGCCTCCCAGGTGCTCACGGTCAGCTCCTTGGTCTCGCTGTCCTTCATCGCTTCGGCGGCGTTTCGCATCAGATTGATGAGCACCTGCTGGATCTGCACTCGGTCGACGACGACTATGCTGTCGCCCGGGCCGAACTCGAAATGCGATCTTACGCCGCGCTCTCGCGAGCCCATCAGGGCCAGCGCCCCGGCTTCCTCGACCAGCCTGCGCATGTCCTCCGGCCGCCGCTCGGTGTCCCCGCGGGTGACGAACTCGCGCAGGTGGCGGATGATGTCGCCGGCGCGCAGCGACTGCTTGGCCGCTTCCATCAATGCGCCGCGCATCTTGACCGCATACTCTTCTCCCACCTTGTCCAGCATCATGGCGCAGCCCTGGACGTAGTTGGCGATGGAAGAAAGCGGCTGATTGAGTTCGTGGGCCAGTGTCGAAGCCATTTCCCCCAGTTCATTGAGCCGGGCGAGCCGCGCCAGTTCGCCCTGCGCGGCCTCGAGCTGGGCCGCGCTCTCCTGCCGCTCGGTCAGGTCGCGAATGAAGCCCGTGAAGTAGCGTTTGTCCGCGATCCTCGTCTCGCCCACCGCCAGGGTCATCGGGAAGGTCGATCCATCCTTGCGTCGCCCCACCACCACCCGATCGACACCGATGATCCGCTTCTCGCCGGTGGTCAGATAGCGGTGGATGTAGCCGTCGTGCTGTTCGCGATAGGGGGAGGGCATGAGCATGCGGACGTTCTGGCCGATCACCTCCGCAGGCAGGTAGCCGAACTGTCGTACCGCCGCCTTGTTGAAGGATGTCATCGTGCCATCGGTCTCAATCACCACCGTGGCGTCGGGGACGGTGTCGAGGATCGACTGCAGGTGCGCCTCGCGCGTTTGCAGCGACGTCATCGCCTCGGTCTGCCCCCGCTGCGAACGATGCAGCATGCCGCCAAGCCAGGCCACGATCGCTCCCACCAGCACGAAAAGGCCAATATTGACGGCGACCGCCAATGGCAAATCGGAACGGTCGGCCAGAAAGTAGAATACCACGGGAGTTGCAATCAGGGTCGCGAAGATGCCCGGCACCAGCCCCCCCAGCATCGAGGCGACCAGCACGGCGGGCACGAAGATCAGGCCGACCGCGGAACGCGGCACCAGGTCGTCGATGGCATAGCGCACCATGAAGATCGCCAAGACCATGAACAGGGCCACCAGATAGGGTGCCCACCGGCCCTTCACTGCACCATCAACCGCCATGTCGTCGCCCACTCGCCCATGTGCGATGCCACCGAACGGCTCCGCCGACGGCGCTTCATGCTCCGGCCGCAACGTCGCATCGGATTCTAGTTGGAGGACCCGGCCGGAGCAAGGTCGGACATCGTGGCGAGGCGGGCGGCCGTGACAGCGAGCCAGAACAGAAAACCGCCAATCGTCAAACGCTCGAGCAAGCCGACGATCGGCCAGCTGAGCGCCGCGGCGACACCTGCCGCCATCCCCGACAGAGCGACAATGACGAGACATGCAGAGCTCAACCGCACCATCTGCCGCTGGCCGGCACGACGCCAGTTCGCGACGGACAGCCAGACAGCAACGATCGTCGACAGGCTGGCTATCGCGGCTAATCCCAGATGCGCCAGCCCTCCTGCGGACAACGGCGCCCCCTGCATGTCCATGGCAAACGGCCACATCAGCAGGCCGGCGCCGGCTGTGACCATCAGAGTGAGGAATACCCGCCGCCAGTCGCTGCCGGCCAATGTCCAGCCGGCGCCAGCGAAGGCCATGAGCAGCAGGTTGTAGAGACCGAGCCCGGCCTCGATCCACTTGATCCCGGGGCGTCCCGAGGCGGTGAGCGCACTGACGGGATCGACGATCGGGTCGTATCCGGGCAGCACCGCGCTGCCAGCCACCACAGTGACAGCGTAGAGCAGCGGCGCAGCCACGCCGCACCACAGGGTGATATGTTCGAGCCGCCTCAATGGGCCACCAGTACCGGCACTGTTGCGGCGTTGAGGACATCGCGGGTGGCACCGCCCAGCATCCACTCGCGCAGGCGGGAGTGCCCGTATGCCCCCATGACGATGAGATCGGCGGCAGTCCGCACCGCTTCATTCCGCAGGGCAGCACCGGTGCTGGTCCATCCGTCGATGATATGGATCTCGGCCTTGATCCCGTGACGGCTCAGATAGCGCCCAATGTCCTCGTCGGGCGCGCGGTGCTGTTCCTCGGCCGCCCCAAGTTGCTCATCGACGATGGCGACGACTACCGACTTTGCCTGCTTCAGCAGCGGCACGGCATCGGCGACGGCCCGCGCCGCCTCCCGGGTGTTCTTCCAGGCTACGAGCACGTTGTCGTAGCTGGATCGGCCCTGGAACGACGGCGGCAGGAAGAAGCACGGTCGGCCCGACTGGAACAGGACGGCCTCCTCGATCCATTGCCCCTTGTTGGGGTCGCCATAGGGACGCGTTCCGACGAACAGGTCAGACTGGCGGGCCTCGCTGGCCAGCTCACTGCCCACCTCGCCGGGATAGAGATCGAGGCGCCTCAGTTCATAGGTCAGCCCGAGCTGGCCAAGGGCGCTGTCCAGCGCTTTTGTCGCTGCTTCCGCCTGTGCGACCGACTGCTCGACCAGCCGTTGCAGAAAGGCCGATCCGCTCGGATCGGTGATGGAGAGTATGTCAGGCATCTGGTGGATGTAGATGCCGGTGAGATGGGCATCGAGGACTCGTGCGAGCCCCGCGGCGTGGGCAATGCGGGTAGCATCCTCGCTTGAGCCGGTCAGGTGGATGGCAATATCCTTGATCACGACCGGCCTCTTATTGCGCTACGAAATGGCTGCCCAGGAAGTAGGGCCAGATGAACAGGGCCAGCAGCCCCATCCAGAACTGAAGCTTCAGGAATCCGATGGTGAAGAGCCAGCCGGCAAACCAGAAGGCGCCGAGCGAGGTATGCTGGGTGATGTGGATGCGTTCCATTGGAGAACCCCCTGATCTGTCCATGGCCATGCTGCCCGAGCCGGAGAAGACCGGCTTGATCTGCGTCAAGCCGGGGCCCGGGAGGTCAGCGCGGCCGCAAACTCGGCGATGCCGCCGGCCAGCGACGGCCCGCGAATTTCCTCCTCGCGGAAGATCCGGCTCGCCACGACGGGCGAAGCGATCGCTGCCTGCATCTCGGCAAGGGCGGGGCCGGGTGGCGAGTTTGGGCTGCTGCCGCGGCAGGTGACGAAGGCCGCCGTGGCATCGGCTGCCGGCAGCATCCGCAGCGCGCTCAGCACTGGCGGGGCCG
>JAEUMC010000053.1 GCA_016793415.1 Devosia sp.
TCGGGTCACCCTCGAAATCCATGTCGGTGGTGCCGATCAGCGTGTAGTCGCCTTCGTAGGGAATGGCGAAGAAGATGCGGCCATCGGCGTTCTGGAAGAAGTAGCAGCGGTCGTGGTCGAACAGCTTTCTCACCACGATATGACTGCCCTTGACCAGCCGCACATGGTGCGCCTCGTTCCACCCGACCGTCTCGCGGATCACCGTGTCGACCCATGGTCCACCGGCATTGACCAGCAAGCGCGCCGACACCGTCTCGGTGCCTGCCGGGCCGGCCAGTTCGATCCGCCACAGACCGCCTTCGCGCCGGGCCGAGGTCACCTTGGTCTCGGTCACCACCCGGGCGCCCCTGTTCGCCGCATCACGCGCGTTGAGTGCCACCAGCCGCGCATCGTCCACCCAGCCGTCCGAATACTCGAACGCCACCTTGTGCCCCGGCTTCAGCGGTCGGCCCGCCGGATCCTTGCTGAGATCCAGCGTCTTGGTCCCCGGCAGCAGCTTCCGTCCACCCAGGTGATCGTAGACGAACAGCCCCAGCCGCAGCAGCCAGGCCGGCCTGAGGTTCTTCTCGTAGGGCAGCACAAAGCGCAGCGGCCAGATGATGTGCGGTGCCGAGGCCCACAGCACCTCACGCTCCGCCAGCGACTCGTGCACCAGCCGGAACTCGTAGTGCTCGAGATAGCGCAACCCGCCATGCACCAGCTTGGTCGCTGCCGACGAGGTGCCTGATGCCAGGTCGTGCATCTCGGCCAGCATGACCGTGTGACCGCGGCCCACCGCATCGCGGGCGATGCCGGTGCCGTTCACCCCGCCGCCGATGACGAATACGTCGAACGCTTCTGCTGCGTCGCTCATCTTGGGGGCATTCCCTGGTTTGCAATGTGGAGTTCGACGCCGGCCGCTGCGCAGAGCGCGGCGATGGCAGGGGAGGGGGGCTGGTCGGTGACGAAGACATCGAGCTGTTCGAGATGGCCGATCCGTACCGGCGCGGTGCGCTCGAACTTCATCGCGTCGGCCACCAGAATGGTCTTGCGCGCCGTCTCGATGATGGCTTGCGCCACCTTCACTTCGCGAAAGTCGAAATCCAGCAACGTGCCGTCGGCATCGATCGCCGAAGCGCCGATCACCGCGTAGTCGACCCGGAACTGCCGGATGAAATCCACTGCCGCCTCGCCCACCACGCCGCCATCGGCATGCCGCACCACGCCGCCGGCGATCACCACTTCGGCGCTTGGCACCTCGCGCAGGATATTGGCGGCGTTGATGTTATTGGTCACCACCATCAAGCCCGTATGACGCCGCAGCGCCATCGCCACCTGCTCGGTGGTCGTGCCGATATTGAGGATCAGCGAGGACTCGTCGGGGATCATTGCCGCTGCGGCAAGCCCGATCCGGCGTTTGCTTTCCGCCGCCAGCATGCGCCGCGCCTCATAGGCATAGTTCGAAACGCCGGAGGGGTAGGCGGCGCCACCATGCAGCCGGTTGAGGAGCTTGCGGTCGCAGAGTTCGTTGAGATCCTTGCGGATGGTCTGCGGCGTCACCGCGAACTGCAGCGCCAACGCCTCGACATCCACCCGCCCGTGTTGCCGGGCCAGCGCCATGATGTCGTCCTGCCGCTCGGTCAGCGCGTCCAATAAGTCCCCCTGGATATGGGTTTATCTATACGCGGATCAGGTTCGTTTCGGTAGCGAAATATTCGGATGAGGTTCGGTTGTAGATCCGGCGCGCGTTGACCCCCACCCCTGTCCCCTCCCCGCAAGGGGGAGGGAGACCCTC
>JAEUMC010000064.1 GCA_016793415.1 Devosia sp.
ATGCCGGCACCGTCTCGCGCTTCGCCTTGTTGACGATCGGCAGCATGGCTTTCACTGCCTCGACGCCGGCTTCGACGGTCTTGCGCGTACCGCCGACTTCCTGGATCGTCATGGTGCGGAACGTCTCGTTCTCGGTGACCCCGTAGGCCCCCTTGAGCCGCGGAATCTGGAAGCCCTCGCAGCCCAGGCCCACCATGATCACCCCACCCATGTTCGGGTTGGTGGCATAGCCCCAGGTGGTCTTCTTCAGGATGTCGAAGATCACCCCGCGATAGTCGATGACGCAGCCATTGGCCTGCTTCAGCGCCACGATACCGTCGACGTTCGGATACTGCTCGAGAATGCCCGAGCGCTCGACTTCCCTGGCGATGAACCCCGCCACCGTGGTCGAGCAGTTCACCGAGGTGAGAATGCCGATATAGTTGCGGGTGCCGACCTGGCCGTTGGAACGACGGAAGCCCTGGAAGGTCGCCCGCTGCGCCTCAGGCACGAAATCCACCGGCACGATGCCCTCGCCGAAGGCGTAGTCGCGCTTGAATGCGCCATGCTCCTCGCCGATCGTCACATTGTGCTCATGCACCCATTCGCCGGGCGGAATGTTCTCCTTGGCGAAGCCGATGATCTGCCCGAACTTGACGATCGGCTCGCCGGCTGCAACCGGCCTGACGGTGAACTTGTGCCCCTTGGGCACCCGTTTGGTGGTGCGAACGCCCTGCGGCGTATTTGTGCCGACATCGAGATTGCTCAGTGCCACCGCGACATTGTCTTGGGCGTTGAGCAGCAGCGTCTTGGCGGCGGCGGGGCGGGACATGACATCGGACATCGGGCGGCTCTTTGATCGAGGATTCGGGGCGATAATGGCCGAAACCAACCAAAAACACTGGACGCCCGAGCCGGCCCGCTTGCGGCGGAAAACCAGTCGGGCGACAAGCAGGTGCGATTGAAAAGCTCCGGCAGTCCAACTAACATGTTAGCATGAAGACCGAGGCAAGTCCCTACTCTTTTCTGTCTACGCCGGCGACCCCGACCCGCGGCAACGTCACGGTGTTCGTCACCGACACCTTGCGTCAGGCCATCGTCGCGCTTGATCTGAAACCGGGTGAAGTCATCGACAAGGGCGCGATCTGCGAGCGCCTCGGCGTCTCCCGCTTTCCGGTTTCCGAGGCCCTTGCCCGGCTGCAGGCCGAAGGGCTGGTCGATATCCTGCCGCAGCGTGGCTCCACCGTCTCGCTGGTCCGCATCGCCGACGTGCTCGAATACATGCTGATCCGCAAGGCGCTGGAGGCCGAGGCGGTGCGCGTCGTCACCGGCAACCACAGCCCCGAACTGATCGATACGCTGCAGCGCAACATGAGCTACCAGCGCGCCGCCGTGGAAATCGACGACCAGAACGGCTTTCACGAGCGCGATCTCGAGTTCCACGACATCATCTTCGGCGACATGCGCTTCACCAAGGTGAAGGGTGTCATCGAGAACACCCGCGCCAATCTCGATCGGGCCCGCCGGCTGATCCTCACCCCGCGCCGGCTCAGCGTCACCCTCGCCGAGCACCAGAAGATCCTCGACGGCATCACCGCCGGCGACGCCGCGATCGCTTCGGCCGCCATGCGGGCC
>JAEUMC010000104.1 GCA_016793415.1 Devosia sp.
CCCACTTGCCGGCCTGGTCGGGCTGCGACTTGATGGTGCCGGTCATCCACACGCCGTTGAGCGCCACGGCGGTTTCCCCGGAGGTGAAGGCGCCGGTGAACTCGGTCCAGCCGGACGCGGGTTTCACGATATCGGCCTGCCAGATCTTGGCGTAGGTCTCGAGCGCGGCTTTCAGCGGCTTGTTGTCGACGATGTTGAGGCTGCCATCGGCGTTGAAGTACCATACGCCGGCCGACTGCATCATGATGCGGATGAGGCCGCTGCCGTTGAGGTCGAGGGCAATGAGATTGTGGCCGGTCTTGGCCTTCACGTCCTTGCCGATCTGGATGAACTTGTCCCAGGTCAGGTCCTTGAGAGCGTCGGCTTCGTAGCCGGCTTCCTTGAGGTAGTCGGCGCGGTAGAACAGGCCCGTGACGCCGGAGTCGAAAGGCAGCGAGTAGGATTTGCCGTCATGGGTGGCGGCCGCGACCTTGTAGGGTGCGAAGGCCGTCATATCGATCGAGTCCGACAGCGGCACGAAGGCGCCCGGGAACGACTGCAGGTATTTCTGCGCAACGTCGTCCTGGATCAAGACGATGTCGGGCAGGCCGGTGGTGTCGCCGGCGAGCAGCTGGGTCTGCAGCTTCTGGCGGATATCCTCCTGCTGCATGCTGTCGTCGATCTTGATGTTCACGTCCGGATGCGTGGGAGCATAGCGCGACGCGGCTTCCTTCATGGCGGCGCCGTTGAAATTGGTATCCCAGGCCCAGACGGTGACATCGACGGCCATGGCCGCGGTCATGGTGAGCATGGAGACGCCGGCAGCTGCAGCAATGGCGAGCGCATGGCGCCAACGCGATGCGGTGGTAGTCATCTATTCCTCCCGTTTTCATTTGGCTCGCCTTGGGCAAGCGTGGTTAGAATATGCGACCAAAGGTGCATGTCCGCGACAAAGGGAAACTCGACTTGGCGGAAAGTAAGGTGCAGCAGCGGCCCGTGTACCAGCCCAACGCCAGCAGCGTTGAGGCCCACCCGACGATCCTTTCGACCTTCCACAACCACCCGCTGGTGATGCTGAAACCGCATTGGCACGCGCAGGTGGAAGTCAATTTCATCGTGGCCGGCACCGTGCATTACCGCATGCACACACACGAGCTGACCCTCTCGGCCGGGCACATGGTGCTGTTCTGGGGCGGGCTGCCGCACCAGATGTACGACCTGAGCGACGACGCCATCTATGCCGGCGCCCATCTGCCGCTGATGCACTTCTTCCGGCTCAGGCTGCCCGAGGACGTGCCGCACAAGCTGATGCAGGGCACGACGCTCCTGAGCTGCACCCCCGATGATTCCGACGCCCACAATTTCGAGCGCTGGAATCGCTATGCCCGTTCCGGCGACCCGGTGAAGGCGCAGCATGCCGTCGACGAATTGCTGCTGCGGCTCGAACGGGTGCGGTTCGAGCCTTACGAACTGGTGGGCAACAGCAAGGCCGCCGGCCATACGGTGGAAACCGCCGAAGTGCAGTCGTCGCGCAATGTCGGCAGGATGTGCGACTACATCGCCGAGAACTTCCTGCACGAGATCGACTCGGTCGATATCGCGCGGGCGGCGAACCTCCATCCGAAATACGCCATGAGCATCTTCAAGCGCTCCACCGGCATGACGCTCAACGAGTATGTGAGCCTGTTGCGGCTGAGCTACGCCCAGGCGCTGCTGCTGCGTGACGATGCCAATGTGCTGCGCGTGGCGATGGAATCCGGCTTCGGCTCACTCAGCGCCTTCAACAAATCGTTCCGCAAGATCGCCGGCATGTCGCCATCGGATTTCCGGCGTGATGCCTTCATCCCCGGAGCGCTTGCCTCCTGAGCTTGAACATCGGCGCAGCGGCATTGTAACGATGCCAAAATCCAGCTTGGGGAAGTCTCTATGTTCGTAGTGGGTGGCGAAAGCCTGATCGACCTGATTTCTGAGCCGGTCGGGCCCGACGGCGTCATCCGCCTCGTGGCGCACCAGGGCGGCTCGCCCTATAACTGTGCCATCGCGCTGTCGAAGCTCGGCAACGATACCGGGTTCCTGTGCCCGATCAGCACCGACGGGCTCGGCACGTACCTGTTGGCGCCGCTGGCGGAGGCCGGGGTGAAGCCGCTGCTCAGCGAGCGGGTCGAGGCCTACACCACGCTGGCGGTGGTCACCTTCGATGCCAAGAAAAGCGCGCAGTACGGCTTCTACCGCAACGCCGACCGCGCCTTCACCCGCGAAGGCCTGATCGCGGCGCTGCCGGCCAAGCTCGAAGCCTTCCAGGTCGGCGGCTTCTGCCCGATCGAACCCGAGGACGCGGCGATCTGGATGGATGTGGCCAGGGAAGCGGCGCGGCGTGGCGCGACACTGACCATGGATCCCAATGTCCGGCCGTCGCTGGTGCCGGATTTTGCCGGCTACAAGGCGCGGCTCTCGAGCTTTCTCGACATCGTCAACCTGGTGAAGGTGTCGATCGAGGATCTGGCGTCGCTGGAACAGAACCGCGCGGTGCGCGCCACCGAGCTGACGCCGGCCGAGGTTGAGGCGCTGGTGACGAAGTACACCGCCGATTTTCTCGGGCGGGCCAATTGCGAGCTGGTGATCGTCACCTTCGGCGACGAAGGTAGTCGTGCCTTCACCAAATCCGGCTCGGCCAGGCAGGGCGTCTATCCGGCGGTGCCGTTCGGCGACACGGTGGGGGCCGGCGATACGCTGATGGCGGCGGTGCTCACCCTGCTCAACGAGCAGGGCAACCTCAAGCCGGGCAAGCTCAGGGCGATGGACGATGCGGCGCTGAATGCGATGCTGCGCTTCGGCGCGGTGGCGGCCGGGCTCAACTGCCAGTTCGTCGGCTGCCACCCGCCGACCCGCGGCGAAGTCGACGCGGTGCTGGCCAGGGGCTGACGGGCGCACGGAGGGTGGGACCAGCCCTGGTCCAACTCACACTGCTGTCATTCCCGCGTAGGCGGGAACCTGGTGGGATGCTGCGGCACCCGCTTGGAGCTGAGAGATCCCGCTGGGTCCCCGCCTTCGCGGGGATGACGCCGGTGGGTAGGTCAAGCTTGGCTCAAAACGGGGCGGCACAGTAACGCTCAGCCGCCCGCCCCCTGGTAGCGATCGAGCGCGTAGCGCCACTGCCACATGGCCAATGCCACGAAGAACGGGCCGGCCAACAGCGCCGCCGGACCGGCCCAATCGCCGAGGATCGGCACGGGTTTGCCGAGCAGCACCGCGACCGGCACTGCGGCCATGAAGCCGAGCGGCACGAAGCTCAGCATGGTCGCCTGGATGGCGGTGGGGAAGATGTTGAGCGGGTAGCGCGACAGCTCCCAGAAGCCGAAGAACAGCGAATAGAGGTGATTGGAGCGGGTCCAGATCAGCGCCGTAGCGCCGATCATGGTCAGTGTCGCGCCGGTGACCATGGCGGCGCTGAGCAGCGCGCCGATGAAGTAGGTGACCCAGCCGATCGACCAGGGTACTGCGACGATCGAGAGGGCCCAGCCCATCATGCCGATGCCGAGCAGGGCGTGGCCGGTGTAGCCGGGGTTGAGGCCGGAGAACACCATGTAGGCCCATGGGCTGATCGGCTTGGTGAGCAGCGTGTCGAGCGTGCCGAGCCGCACGGCTTCCTCGAGCTGGCGCATCTGGGTGAAGCTCATGCAGGCGCCGAGCGAATAGCCGAGCAGGTGGAACGAGAAGAGCAGCGCCAGCTCCGACCAGTTCCAGCCGGCCAGCGTGCCGAAGCGATCGGCGAGTATCCAGATCACCGCAAAGGAGCTCGCATAGGTGATGATCTGGGCGATGCGATCGATCCAGAAGGCGCCGCGATATTCCATCTGCGAGCGCAGGTACATCAGCGCCAGGCGGGGCAGGATGCGGAGGGTTCTGAGCATCTCAGCCACCCTGCACGACGATGCGGGTGGAGGCCTTGCGCCAGAGCAGCGCCACGCCAACCGCCAGCA
>JAEUMC010000126.1 GCA_016793415.1 Devosia sp.
TGGCCTGGGCCAGCCCGTCGATCATTTCGTCGACCGCCTGCTCGGGCGTCGCTTCCGTGATCAGGACGCGCTGGAAGGCCGGCAGCACCACGCTTTCCGACCAGCCGGCAAAGCCGGCAAAGCTCGGCGCCGGAATGCCGAAACCGAGCGTATCGGCGGCGGGCTTGTAGAGCGGGTTGCCGGAGATGCGCTGGTCCTGCGCGGCCACGGTCGAAGCCGGGAAGTAGCCGGTCTTTTCGAGGAAGGCGACTGCCGCATCGGGCTCGCCCCAGAACTTGATCCACTCCCAGCTGGCGTCGATCGTCTCGGGCTTGGTCACCGTGTTGTAGGCATAGCCGAGGCGCGACACCCGGTTGACCGGACCGGCCGGGATCGCGGCAGTGGCGAACTCGACACCGGCCTTGAGGAGCTTGGAATTGTCCTGGAACGAACCGGTATGATGCCACAGCATCGCCGTCTGGCCGGTCTGGAACGCTTCCATGATCTGGCGGAAGCCGTCATTCGGGGCGCTTGGCGGCACGACGCCGTCCTTGATCAACAGGCCCGACCACCAGTCGATGGCTTCGATCGCCTTGTCGCGGTCGAGGCTGATCGAGCCGTCCTCGTGCATCAGCTTGGCGCCAAAGCCCTCCATGATGTTGATCACATAGGCCTGCCCGCCGGCGCCGCCGCGCATGCCGAAACCGAAGCGGCCCTTGGCCGGGTCGGTCAGCTTGATGGCGGCGTCGCGGAACTCGGCATAGGTGGTCGGCGGCGCGAGGCCTGCCTCGTCGAACCAGTCCTTGCGGTAGTACATCCAGTCGACAAAGGTGAAGGCCGGAATGCCGTAGACCTTGCCTTCCTTGGTGATCGAAGCAAAGCGCGAGTCGTCGAAATCGCCCCGGCGCTCCCACGCCGCGATGCGGTCGGTGAGATCGGTGAGCCCGCCCATGGCGACGAGGTCGGCGACGCGCTCAGACGACACCATGGTCGAATCCGGCCGGCTGCCCGACACCACCGCGGCGGTGATCTTGGCCATGAACTCGGGGTTCGGGATGTTCTCCTGCGTCACCGCGATATCGGGATGCGCCGCGGCGAACAGCTTCATCACGTCCTCGAGCCCGGCGAACTCGGACTGGCTGGTGAAGGTGTGCCAGTAGTTGATCGCCGTCTGCTGGGCGAATGCCTGGTGCGGCAGCAGAGCGGAAGCCGCCAGCATGCCGCCGCCCAGCTTCAAGACTGATCGTCTATCGAACTTGGCCGTCATAAGTCTCTCCTCCAATGATAGCTCAGTTACACAATCTGATATATCAGTGCCATGGTACCTCAGCCCCGCGCGGCGTCAACCGCTCGGTGACTTCGACCTTCGTCAGGGCGGTCTCGTCGAGTTGCTTGAAATCGAACGCATAGCCGATGCCCGGCTCGTCGCTGACCGTCAGGTTGCCGTCGACGATCGCCAGCGGCCCAAGCTTGTCGAGGCCCTTGATCTGCTCCTCGTTCATCACGAGCTGCTCGTAATAGTCGTTGTTCGAGATGGCGGCGCAGATCTGCGCGTTCTCGAGCCCCATGCCGTGCACCTGGGCCCGCATGCCATGGCTTTCACTGAGGTGCGCCACCTTCATCGAGCCGGTGAAGCCGCCCTTGTAGAAGGTCGAGACGCGCGTCATGTCGAGCGCCTTGTTCTCGATCCAGGTCGCCATGTTGCCATGCACGCCATCCGAGGTTTCGGCGGCGAGGATCGGGATATCGAGCTTCTCGCAGAGCTTGGTATAGGCGCCGAGGTGGAACTCGCGCATCGGCTCCTCGTACCAGAGAAAACCGAGGTCCTGGATCGCCTTGCCGAACTCCAGCGCGTTGACATAGTCCCAGCCGGCCGAGCCATCGAACATCAGGTCGGCATCGGGGCCGACCCACTTGCGCAGGTTGGTGCACAGCTCGATGTCGCGCTTCACCGGGCCGCCCCAGGCATGCAGCTTGAACGCCTTGAAGCCGACATCGCGGCTCATCTTGATGTAGCGCTCGTACTCGTCCATCGTCGGCCAGGTGACCGTCGAGGCATAAGCCGGCACCACCCGATCGTCGCCGCCCAGCATCTGGTAGATCGGCATCTTGGCGTGCTGCGATTTGACGTCCCAGCACAGCATGTCGAGCAGCCCCAGGTGCCGCATGTGGATTTCCTCGATGCGGTCGATCTCCCAGATCAGCCGCCACATCCGTTCGGTCAGCAGCGGGTTTTCACCGATGAACTCGTGGTAGCGCCGGCGCACCAGGTCGATCACCGCCTCGCCGCGGCCCATCTCGATGACGCCGTTGATCCCGGCATCGGTCTCCATGCGGATCACCGCCTTGTGCGGCTTGGACCCACGCGGGATGTCACCGTGCGAGCCGGGAATGCCGTCGCGCCAGATGAATTTCGGTCCCGGCTCGTGCTCGACCAGCCATGCCGTGAACCCCGTGATCTGCATTCAATCCTCCTAAATAGATCCATGGCGGCCAGCCCACGTGAGGACTTGGCCGCTAACCCTTTTCCGCGCCCGACAGCATGCCGGAGCGCACGAACCGCTGCGCGGCCATGAAAATCAGCAGCACCGGCAGCACCACGAGGATGGCGGCAAGCACCACCTCGGGTTTCTTGATCGGCACATCGTTGGACGGCAGGTTGCTGAGCGCGCCCGAACCACTCACCAGCGCCGTCAGCCCCACCGGCAGGTTGTAGAGCTTGTCGTCGCTGAGCAGTACGAAGGCGAGGAAGTAGTTCGACCAGATGCCGAGGAAGCTGAAAAACGCCACCAGCGCGATGATCGGCCGGGCCAGCGGCAGCGCGATGCGGCTGAACAGCTGGAAGCGGTTGGCGCCATCCACCCGGGCGGAATCCATCACGCCCTTGGGCAGCGACGTCGAGAAGTAGACATAGGTGAGATAGACGCCGAACGGGAAGAAGCCCGAGGCGAGGATCAGTCCGGCATAGGTGTTGCTGAGCCCCAGCATGTTGAGCTCGAGAAAGATCGGCAACACCACCGCGGT
>JAEUMC010000123.1 GCA_016793415.1 Devosia sp.
CACCAACTTGCCGGCGTGGTCCTCGGCACAGGCAAGAAACACGCAATCATAGACCGGATGACTCAGTACTATTGAGAGTGCCAACGCTCGCTCAACAAGCGGTTCGCTGCTCACCAGGTGCACTGCGGCTCTGACGGCCGCCAGAGCCTTGATTGCGTACTCGGCGTCAACCTCGTTGGCTCGAACCTTCTTGGCCAGCACATTGGCTGTCTCCACCAGAAGGATATCCGGAGCGATGGCACCGTCCGCCTGCACGTACGCGCGAGCAGATTCAGTGCCAGCCTCGACCAGCACCCACTGGAGCGCGATCGAGCTGTCAATAACGGTTGCCGTCACGATCTTCACGAAGAAGGGTCAGGCTGTCGGTTTTCTGAGGAGGCAAGGAGTCGCGCAAAGCCTTCATGCGAGCCAGTAGCTCCTCACGCGAGGGGCGGTCAACCGGCACGAGTTCCACCCTGCGGGCAACCTCTTCGGCGAGGGTAAGGCCGTGCAACTTCGCATCCTGCTCAAGCTGACGCATCGTCTGGTCGCTCACCACGATCTTCTCGATGACACCCATTCTCGAACTCCGAACCTCGTCGCCGCGATCCTAGTACACCCGGGCCTTCGGCGCGATCTTCTTCAAACTGATGCCGCCCTCGCTCTCCGGCGTCAGCGGATCGACATGCACCGGGCGATAGCCGAGCGTCACCTTGCCGGCGCCGTCGATCCAGCTCAGGGTGTGCTTGCGCCAATTGACGTCGTCGCGGCTCGGGAAATCCTCGTGCGCGTGGGCGCCGCGGCTTTCGTGCCGGGCTTCGGCCGAAACCACAGTCGTCGCCGCGCAGGCCATCAGGTTCTCTAGTTCCAGCGTTTCCACGAGGTCCGAGTTCCAGATCATCGAGCGGTCCGAGACCTTGAGATCATTGAGCTCGCCGTAGAGGGCGGTGATGCGCTCGACGCCCGACTTCAGCGATTCCGAGGTGCGGAACACCGCCGCGTCTTCCTGCATGATGCGCTGCATCTTGTCGCGCACCTGCGCCGTCGGCGAGGACCCATTGGCATGGCGCAGGCGATCGAAGCGGGCGAGGATGCGCTCGTCTTCCGAGGCGACGATCGCCGGCACCATCGCGCCCTTGTCAACCACCTTGGCCGCCCGCAGCGCCGCCGCCCGGCCGAACACCACGAGGTCGGTCAGCGAATTCGAGCCCAGCCGGTTGGCGCCATGCACCGAGGCGCAGGCCGCTTCACCCGCCGCCATCAGCCCCGGCACCACGCGGTCCGGATCGCCTTCGGTCGGGTTCAGCACCTCGCCGTGATAGTTCGCTGGGATACCGCCCATATTGTAGTGCACCGTCGGCAGCACCGGGATCGGCTCGCGCGTCAGGTCGACGCCGGCGAAGATCTTGGCGCTCTCGGTAATGCCCGGCAGCCGCTCGTGCAGCACCTTGGGGTCGAGGTGGTCGAGGTGGAGGAAGATGTGATCCTTCTTCGGCCCGACGCCGCGCCCCTCGCGGATTTCGATGGTCATGCAGCGGCTCACCACGTCACGGCTCGCCAGGTCCTTGGCGTTGGGCGCATAGCGCTCCATGAACCGCTCGCCCTCGGAGTTGGTGAGATAGCCGCCCTCGCCGCGCGCCCCTTCGGTGATCAGCACGCCCGCGCCATAGACGCCGGTAGGGTGGAACTGCACGAACTCCATGTCCTGCAGCGGCAGCCCGGCCCGCGCCACCATACCGTTGCCGTCGCCGGTGCAGGTATGAGCCGAGGTGGCCGAGAAATACGAACGGCCATAGCCGCCGGTGGCCAGCACCACCAGCTTGGCGCGGAAGCGATGCAGCGTCCCGTCATCGAGCTTCCAGGCCATCACCCCCTGGCATGAGCCATCGGCGCCCATGATCAGGTCGAGCGCAAAATACTCGATGAAGAACTGCGCGTTGTTCCTGAGGCTCTGGCCGTAGAGCGTGTGGAGAATGGCGTGCCCGGTACGGTCGGCGGCGGCGCAGGTGCGCTGCACCGGCGGGCCGTCGCCGAATTCGGTCATATGGCCGC
>JAEUMC010000152.1 GCA_016793415.1 Devosia sp.
GAGGGTGCGGTCCCACAACGCCTCGTCGGTGGTTTCGACGGTGCCGTAGGTCTGGATGCCGGCGTTGTGGCTCAGCACATCGAGGCCACCGAAGTTCTGCTGCGCAAGGTCTGCCGCACGGGTGCAGTCGGCGAGACTGGCGACCGAGCCGACACAGATCTCGACCGCGCCGGCCTTGCCCTCGAGCGCGGCCGCGGCGTCATCGAGGCCGCTGGCGTCGACATCCATCAGCACGAGCTTGGCGCCTTCCGCCGCGAATGCCTCGGCGACGGCGCGCCCGATCCCCTTGGCCGCGCCGGTGACCAATACACGTTGCATGAAGTCCTCCTGTGATTGGCGGACATATCAGCATCGCCGGCGTGCCGGCGAAAGATGGAAACAGGGATTAGGCCATCGCCGCCGCCAGGCGCGCCGGGCGCATGCCCGCCGTCCGACAGCAGGTTCCGCCTCTGCCGGTTGTTGTTTGACTGAGTGTAGTAAAGAAGTTTCACCGCTAACCATCTTTGCGGTTCTGCCTAGAACGTGATCGAGGAAGTCGTTGCGGCGCGTTGACTTTCCGTCCCACAGACGCATAGTGTTAAAAATGTGTTACAAAGAGGAGGAGGGTATGATGCCTCGTCTTAGACTTGAGTTTGGAAGCTTGGCAGCGGTTTCTTTCATGGCTGCCCTCTGGAGTCCCGCTGCCTTGGCGCAGAGCGCTCCGACCGACATCCCTGGCGTCATGACGGTGTGCGCACCGGTCGTGGGCGAGGAATATGATGGCGACAAGGACCGCTGGGGCCAGTGTATTGCCGCAGTGGATGGTTTCCTCAAGGGCATCGGTGCGCCCTCGGAGGCTACCAACGAGACGATCGCCGCGCTGGTGGCAGCTCTGGTCGAGCTCTACCAGGACGACGAGACCTGTCTCGAAGACCAGACTGAATTGCCGATTGCTATCGATACGGCGGCACAACTTTCGACTGATGGGGTTCAGCAGGCCCAGATCATCGAAATCAGTGCAACCATCAGGGACTGCCAGACTATTACGACGGCAGCGATCCCGACGCCGGAGCTGGCCAGCGCCAATTAGCGCGCGGGCTACCACTGCCTGACCCTATGGCAGGGCCAACCTCACCGCTGGTGGGGCAAGGTTGAATTGTTGGGTAGTGCCGGCAGCGGGCCACACGCTGTGCGGTGCTTAGAAGCGACAAGCGCCTTGCGGTGGCGCATGTCGTGGACTTGGGTTCGGCCGAGCTACTGGCTGAGCGCCGCGTTCCCGAGGCGGGTGAGAATGTAGTCGCTTGGCAGTGCAGCCGAGTGCTTTGGGCTAGGCGACGGAGCATAACTTGCGTGTTTTTCTTACTTCCGAGATCGGGGATGTGGTCCCGATCAGTCGCGCCAATACCAGGCAGGTATCGCAACATGGTCTGCCACTGGCGTTCAGAGACGGGTTGCCCGTCGTCGCCGCCCGACCGCAATGGGCAATCGTGCACGATGTCCTCAAGCGAATCATCGATATCGCACTATCCGGCGGAGCGCTGATCGCGCTGGCGCCGACACTGCTGCTGTTGGCGATCGCCATCAAGCTTTCCAGTCCGGGGCCGGTGCTGTTCCGGCAGTGGCGCACCGGCCGCAACGGCGTACCGTTCCGCATCTACAAGTTCCGCACCATGCGGGTGGATGCGTGCGACCCGAGCGGGGTGCGACAGGTGACGGCCGGAGATCCAGGCGTCACGCCGCTCGGACGCTTCATGCGCTCGCACAGCCTCGACGAGCTGCCGCAACTCATCAACGTGCTCAAGGGTGATATGTCGCTGGTCGGCCCGCGCCCGCACGCCATCGGCATGAAGGCGGCCGGCGTGCTGTACGAGGACCTGGTGCCCTATTACGAGATGCGGCACACGGTCCGGCCGGGCCTGTCCGGCTGGGCGCAGGCCAATGGCCTGCGCGGTCCGACGACCGACATACAGTCGTCGCGCAGCCGGATCGATCACGACCTGGCCTATATCCAGAACCAGTCGATCGGGCTCGACATCAGGATCATCTGGATGACGATGAAGAGCGAGTTCCTCGCGGGGTCGGGCAGCTAGGGGAGTCGGTGGGCCAGCCGTGTGCTCACGGCTCGCCGCCCCATACGGATACCGTGGGGGACTCGTTCGTCACTCACCCCGACCGGGCGCGTCCAGCCGCAACTTCGGTTTGCTGACCAGCAGGCTCTGCAACGCGATCCAGCCGTACCGTGCGAGATACTCCACGGCGCGCGGCGGGTAGGTACGAATGGCGGCAGCAAGCGCAGCGAGAGACTTGCCATAGGCGCGGGCCTCGAGCGCCCGGATGGCAATGAACCCATGGACGTGAGATTGGTGGCTGCGGCGCAGCCGTGAGCGTTCCTGCGCATGGAAGCGGGTGGCCAGCGACTCGCTGGCAAACAGCGTCTCAGTGAAACGCGCGTAACTCTCGAGTCTGAGTCCGATGCCTTTGCTCATGCTGGTGTCGTGCTGGCGATAGTGCAGGCAAACTACCGGCACAAATGCGAATGAGCCGACGCTGGCGACACGACAATAGAACTCCCAGTCTTCACCCATGAGCAGCGTCGCGTCGAACATACCAACCTGATCGATGGCCCGCCGACGCACGCAGCAGCATCCGGGTGGGCCAATGAAGTTGCGCTGTACGATCTCACAGAGGAGGTGTCCCGATGGGCGACGCCTTATCCTGCCGTAAGGGCTCGGGGCCCAACGGCGCCCGTCGCTGTGGAACTTCACACTGTTACCGTAACTAAGAACCGCGTCCGGATCGGCAAGCAACGGCTCGAGCATGCGATCCAGGGTACTCATGTCAAACAGGTCGTCGCCATCAAGAAAAATCAGGTACTCGCCGCGGCTGTTGAGTATGCCAGCATTGCGAGTAGCCGGAAGTCCGCGGTTCTTCTGATGGATGACCCGAACCCTTGGATCCTTGATCGCTGCAAGGATAGCCGGCGTTTCATCGGTTGATCCGTCGTTTACCACCACGATCTCGAAGTCGTGGCGATCGGCGGATAGCACGCTTGCCAGCGTCTCACCTATGAACGGAGCGACATTATGAGCAGGAATTAGAAATGAAATAGACGGAGCAGGCAATGACATACACCGATTGTGCGCGCTTGCCATGATTGATGCAAATGATCTTGTTCAACGAGGTAAATCGAGCTGCCTCCTTTCCATCGCCATTCGACGATGAAGCACTCTTTCCTTTTTGCTCCGATCCGCCTAGACGTGTCGGGCGAGTGAAGGGAAGCGTGATGCCGAAGACCGACATTGCCCGGCGGGTTTACAACCATACCTGGAAGCTCGATCCGATCGTCAGGAGCCTGCTCGATACGGATTTCTACAAGCTGTTGATGCTGCAGATGATCTGGGGGCTGTATCCCAAGGTCGATGCCACCTTCTCGCTGATCAACCGCAAAGCCTCGGTGCGCCTCGCCGACGAGATCGACGAGGGCGAACTGAGGGCGCAGCTCGACCATGCGCGGACGCTCCGCTTCGGCAAGAAGGAGATGATCTGGCTGGCTGGTAACAGTTTCTACGGCTCCAAGCAGATTTTCTCGCCCGAGTTCCTGCGCTGGCTCGAGGGCTTCCGGTTGCCCGACTACCATCTCGAAAAGCGCGACGGGCAGTACGAGCTGACCTTTCCCGGCAAGTGGGTCGAGACCACGATGTGGGAGATCCCGGCGCTCGCCATCATCAACGAGCTGCGCAGTCGCGCGGCACTGAAGAGCTACGGGCCATTCGCGCTCGACGTGGTCTATGCGCGGGCCAAGGCCAAGATGTGGGAGAAGGTGGAGCGGCTGAAGCGGCTGCCGGAGCTTCGCATCTCGGATTTCGGCACCCGTCGCCGGCATTCCTTCCTGTGGCAGCGCTGGTGTGTCGAGGCGTTGAAGGAAGGCCTGGGGCTCGAAGTCTTCACCGGCACGTCCAACGTGCTGCTCGCCATGGACAATGATCTGGAAGCGCTCGGCACCAACGCGCATGAGCTGCCGATGGTGCTGGCGGCGATTGCGCCGAACGAGGAGGCGCTGAGAGAGGCGCCGTACCAGGTGCTGCAGGATTGGGAGAGCTATTATGGCGGCAATCTCAAGATCGTGCTGCCCGATGCTTTCGGTACCGACGCCTTCCTGAGGGATGCGCCAGACTGGGTGGCGGACTGGACCGGCTTCCGCCCGGACAGTGCGCCGGCCATCGAAGGCGGCGAGAAGATCATCAAGTGGTGGCAGGAGCGCGGTCGCGATCCGCGCGACAAGCTGCTGATCTTCTCGGACGGGCTCGATGTCGACATGATCGAGGAGGCCTACCACCACTTCCGCGGGCGGGTGCGCATGGCCTTTGGCTGGGGCACCAACCTCACCAACGATTTCTCGGGGTGCTCGCCATGGCCCAATCCGCAGCTTGAGCCGATCTCGCTGGTGTGCAAGGTGAGCGAAGCGGATGGCCATCCGGCGGTGAAGCTGTCGGACAACCCGGAAAAGGCTACCGGCGATGCGGCGGAAATCCGCCGCTACATCAGGATTTTCGGCGACAAGGGCCGAGTTTCCCACAAGGTCACCGTCTAGCAGACGTTGTTTTTCGTCGCGGGCATCGAACGGCAAGTCTTCCGATCCCGCCCAGTATCTGAGGTCTTATGCGTTATTCCGCCTGCATCGAGTGGCTGTTCGCCACCGAAGAACCCGACGTTGCCAACCGGGTCCGCGCGGCCAAGGCCGCGGGGCTCGACGCCGTCGAGTTCTGGCGTTTCTCCAACAAGGATTGCGACGCCATCAAACTGGCGCTCGACGAAACCGGGCTCACGCTGGCCGGGATCCTGTGCGAACCGATCGCGCCGCTGACCAACCCGGAGTCGCATCAGTGGTTTCTGGAAGGCGTTCGCACCTCGCTGGCGGCGGCGCTGCAACTGGGCGCCAAGGTGATCATCGCGCAGGCGGGCGACAATCAGTCGGGCGTAGCGCGCGCCGCACAGCACGCCGCAATCGTCAAAGTACTGAAGGAAGCGGCAAAAATCCTCGAAGGCTCCGACGTGGTGCTGGCGCTGGAGCCGCTCAACGACCGGGTCGATCACCCGGGCTACTACCTCACCTCGACCGAAGAGGGGCTCGATATCGTCGATGAGGTGGCGCGGCCGGAGATCAGGCTGCTCTATGACATCTACCACGCGGCGGTGATGGGCGAGGAAATCGAGGTGCTGGCCGGTCGGCTCGACCGAGTGGTGCACGTGCACCTCGCCGACACGCCGGGCCGCGGCGAGCCGGGCAGCGGTCGCATGGACTATGTCGAGCGGCTCGAGTGGCTGAAGGCGCAGGGCTATGACGGGCTGATCGGGCTCGAATACAAGCCGAGCGGGCCGACGGTCGAGACGCTGACGTTCCGGGAGGCGGTGTGAGCCGCAGATGAACGGAACGCAGATGCTGCGCTCAGCCTGAGTTAAGCCTCGATCCGACAGGGTCGTGGGAATGCAGGAGGAGGTCTCAGATGCGCTCTCCCACTCGACTCCGTCTTACCCGCAGCCTTGCATTCTGCATCGGCGCGCTCGTCGCCGGCAGCGTGCTGGCAGCTCCCAAGGACGATGCGGCGAAATCCGACTGCCTGCAGAAGGCGTTGGTGCAGTTCAACATCGATGATGCGGGCTGCGCGATCTATCCGCTCACCTCGGTGCTCTATGGTGAGTGCAAGGTCCGGGCCGCCCGCACTTACCAGATCGCCATGGCCAATTGCGTGCTCGACACGTCGTCCAGCACACGGCCACAACTGCGCAACCCTGGCCGGTTGACCATCAAGCAGTAACCGGGTCAGTCCCCGGCTTCACCCTTCAGCCAGTAGCCGGCGGCACGGATATAGTCGTTGTTGAAGCCGCGCGCGACGAGGTGGTGGCGCAGCGCCTTGGCCATCTGGGCTTCGCCGGCGACGAAGGCAAAGCCTTCGCCCGGCGGAAAGCCGATCTCGGCCACCGCGGGCAGGAGCAGGTTCTGGGCGCCGGCCTCGCGGCCATTGCGGTGCAGCCAGTGGATCACGACGGGCGAGCTAGTCTCGAAGCGCTGTTCGTCGGCGGCTTCGGGCACTTCGATGATGGCGATGGCCGGTTTGCCGGCCGGCAGTTCTTCGATGCGGCGGCCGATGGCCGGGAGCGCAGTTTCGTCGCCGGCGATGAAATACCAGTCGAAGGCTTCCGGGACGCGGATGGTGCCGCGCGGGCCGCCGATCATCAGCTGGTCGCCAGGCCTGGCGCTTGCCGCCCAGCTCGACGCCGGGCCATCGCCATGCAGCACGAAATCGAGGTCAAGCGTCAGCGCATCGGCGTCGAAGTAGCGCGGCGTGTATTCGCGTACGAACGGCTTGGCGACGTCATCGGGCCAGACCAGGCCATCGGGATGACGCTCCGGGCGGGGCAGCGGCCTGCCGTCCGACGGCAGAAACACCTTCACATGGTCGGCGTGACCGGGAGACTGAAACCCCTCGAGCTCCGGGCCGCTGAGCCGGATGCGGCGCATGTGTGGGGTGATGTCGACCACTGAGGCGACATCGAGGATGCGGATACGGGTTTCGAGCCGGATACGCTCGAGCGATCTATTTATGACTTCCATAGTCATGATTTAGTCAGGCCTGGCCGTGTCGGTCAAGTTAACTCGGCGCAAGATGCGATTGTTCGATGATGTCTAACGATCCCTTGCGCAGGCGGTGCGCTATTCGGGCGAATGCCGGTTGCCTATTTCTAGTGCCGAAGCGACCGGCAAGGGCCGGCACAGCAGCGTTCGGCGAGCGCCGGCGCATGGAGCTCGATCGGCAAGTGCCGACGCAGGGATCGGCAAGAGCCGACACAGGGGTTAGCGATGATCACTCAGATCAAGGGCCTGCACCACGTCACCTCGATGGCGCGCGATGCAGCAGAGAACAACCATTTCTTTTCGAAGACCCTCGGCCTGCGCCGGGTGAAGCAGACGGTCAACTTCGACGCGCCTGACGTCTATCACCTCTACTATGGTGACGAGGTCGGCACGCCCGGCACGGTGATGACGCATTTCCCGTTCCCGCACATCGCCCGCGGCCGGCCTGGCGTCGGCGAAGTTGGCACCACGGCGTTCTCGGTGCCCGAGGGTTCGCTCGGCTATTGGCAGGAGCGGCTGGCGGCGGATCGGGTCGGCGACCTGGTGTCTTCCGAGAGCTTTGGCGAGAAGCGGTTGAGCTTCCGGGCGCCGGAAGGCGATGCGCTGGCGCTGGTCGAGAATGCCGGCGATACGCGGTTGCCGTGGACCGGCAATGGCGTCGATGCCGAGCACGCGATCCGCGGCTTCCACTCGGCCTCGATGCGGCTGCGCGATGGCGGCGCCACCGAGGAGCTGTTGAAGTTCATGGGCTACCAGAACGCCGAGAGCTCGGGGAATACTCACCGGCTGATCCGGCCGGACGGCAATGCGGCCAACACCATCGACATCGAGGTGCTGCCCGATGCCAACCGGGCCGATCTCGGCGCCGGTTCGGTGCACCACATCGCCTTCGCGGTGGAGAACCGGGCGGCGCAGCTCGAGGTGCGCAAGGCCCTGCTCGACACCGGCTACCAGGTGACGCCGGTGATCGACCGGGACTATTTCTGGGCGATCTACTTCCGGACGCCGGGCGGCGTGCTGTTCGAGATCGCAACGAACGAGCCCGGCTTCGATCGCGACGAGGACACTGCGCATCTGGGCGAAACGCTGAAGCTGCCCAAGCAGCATGAGCACCTGAGAAGCGCGCTGGAGCAGACGCTGCAGCCGCTCGAAGACAAGGAGCCGGCATGATGGCCGAGGCGATCGACAGCTACGTCAACGTGGATATTCCCGGCGCATCCTCGGATGCGCCGGCCTTCTACCTGTTGCACGGCACCGGCGGCGACGAGCATCAGTTCACCGACCTCGCCGCCGAGCTGAAGCCCGGCGCGCGTCGCATCGGGGTGCGCGGCGATGTCTCCGAAGGCGGGGCGCTGCGTTACTTCAAGCGGGTCGGCGAAGGCCGCTACGACATGGCTGACCTCAAGCGGGCAACGGCGAAGCTGGCTGGCTTCGTCGACGCCAGCAAAGGCAATGCGGAGCAGGTGCTTGGCCTCGGCTATTCGAACGGGGCCAACATCCTCGCTTCGGTGCTGTTCGAGGCGCCGGAACAGTTCGACGTGGCGGTGCTGATGCACCCGCTGATCCCGTTCACGCCCAAACCGCAGGCGGGGCTGAAGGGCAAGCGGATCATCATCACTGCGGGCC
>JAEUMC010000164.1 GCA_016793415.1 Devosia sp.
CGCGGCGCGGTTGAGCCGCAACGCCGCCGAGGTGGCGTTTCTGCGCAGCCGCGCCGCGGCGTGCAACTGACCGCTTGCCACCCGGCGCCGGCCGGGGGCCTGGTTCGTGCAACACAGGGAAGGAAATCATCATGGACGAAATCAAGGGCATTGCCCGCGCGGTCATCCGGCCCGGCCGGCTCGAGGCTTACAAGGCGCTGTGCGAGGAGGCGATGGAGATCGTCAGGACCAAGGATACCGGCACGCTGCAATATGAAATCTTCTTCAACGACGATGAGAGCGAGGCGATCGTCTATGAGCGCTATCGCGATATCGATGCAGCGCTCGAGCACTTCGCCAATATCGGTCACCTGATGGCGCCGCTGCTGGAGACAGCCGAGGTGAGCGGCGAATTGCTGGCCAGGTATAGCGAGAAGATGATGCTGGGGGGCGGCGGGCCCAAGCTCTACCAGCCGTGGCGGGTGTTCCAGAACCTCAAATAGCGGCCGCTGCCGGCGCCTCAGGGATGTTCCTGCTCGCGCCGGCTGGCCAGCACGGCAATCGACGCCGCCACACGGTGGGCGGTGGAGAAGAACTCGCGGTGCACCATGAACGCCACCGTCACCAGCGTTGCCGCCACCGCCAGCCATTCGTTGGCGAACCAGGCGACCATCGGTACGGCGAAGTAATAGGCGCGGATGCCGTTGTTGAAGTTCTTGGCAGCGAGCGTGTTGAGCCGGGCGATGCCGTCGATCTCGTCGCGCGCGACATGCTCGGAATGCTCGATGGCGCCGAGCAGGATGCAGAAATGGTTGAACTGGCGCAGCGCCAGGGTGAACGAGAAGAAGCTCAGAACGAAGATGGCGAGCGTCGCGAACAGGTGGATCTGCACGTCCTGGGCACTGTAGGTCGCCTTCAACCCCACCGTGGTCAGCGTATCGGTCAGCGCCGTGAGGTTGCCGAAGGCGGTGAACACCGCCAGCACCAGCAGTACCGAGGTCGAGGCGAGAAAGCTCACCGAGCCCATCAGGTTGCCGGCGAGGATGGCATCGAGCGGGGTGTCGCGCTTGACCGCATTGGCGACCCAGCGGCGGCGCTGCATCGACATGATCACCGACAATGAGGGCCGCTTTCGCTCCAGCAGCGGTACGCCATAGTTGTAGGCGAACCAGCAGATGAGCGGGAAAAGTGTCGCGAACAGCGTCATGGCGCCCGGAGCCCTGGGGAATCGGTGCTCCTTTATAGCGCCGTGACGCCGCTACGCACGCTTCAGATGAAGGGCGGCGCCAGGAGGTTGACGAAGCGCATGCCTTCGGCCGGGTCGCACGGCTCCTCGGCCGGCGCCGGCCATTTGCCATCGAGCACGGCAGCATCGCGCTCGGTGCGGGTCAGGCGAAACTCAGGGCCGAAGAACGGCTTCTGCCGGTCGTCTCCCGGCGGCAGGTCGTCGCGCGGGGTCAGAATGCCAATAAAGTGCAACACAGCATAACTCCTCGGTTTGGTCGGCCCCGCCACCTACAGGGGGAAGCAGCGGGGCCGCGTTGCCGTCGGGGAAAGGAGGAGGGAACCCCGGCGTATGCGAAGACAATGACAAACCCTATCGGATTGGTCGAGAATTCAGATGCCAAATCGCGGCGAGGAGGCGGAAGCGATTTGCGTTGGCGCGCGGCAGGGTGAAAAATCGGGACCGCGCGGCTGGTGGGTGCGGACCCCCACCCCTGTCCCCCCCCCCGCAAGGGGGAGGGAGACCCTCACACCAGCATCTCAGTCTGCGTCTCCCTCCCCCTTGCGGGGAGGGATCAAGGGTGGGGGGCAGCCCGCACCGGCCTTGCTTGTTTGCCGCTTACAGCGTCCGCGCGTAGCGCATGAAGATCTGCTGGATCTCGCCAAGCACCGCCTCGGACAACTCCACATCGGCGGCGGCGATGTTGGTCCTCAGCTGCTCCATGGTGGTCGCACCGATGATCACCGAGGTCATGAACGGCTTGGTGAGGCAGAAGGCGATGGCCATCTGGCAAACGTCGAGCCCGTGTTTTTCGGCCAGAGCAAGGTAGGCGCGGATCGCCGGCTCGGTGTACTGGTTGTTCCGATAGGCGGAGCCGGCCACGGCGCCGCGCGTCCCCTCCGGCAGCACGCCGCCCAGGTACTTGCCGGAGATGGCGCCCGCCGCCAGCGGCGAATAGGCGAGCAGCCCGACATCCTCGTGGAAGGCCAGTTCGGCGAGGTCCATGTCGTAGTAGCGGCGGAGGAAATTGTACTCGTTCTGGATGGTCTGCACCCGCGGCAGACCGAGCTCCATCGACAGCTTCAAATACTGCATGGTGCCCCAGGCGCTCTCATTGGAGAGGCCGAAATGGCGGATCTTGCCCTCGCGCACCAGTTCGCCCATCACCTGCAGCACCTCGAGCATGTTGGGCAGCACGCTCTCTTTATCCTGCAGATACGGGTTGTAATCCCACGAGCCCTCGAAGTGGTAATGGCCGCGGCGCGGCCAGTGGATCTGGTAGAGGTCGATGCGGTCGGTCTGCAGGCGCCTGAGGCTGCCCTCGACTGCCTCGCGGACGCTCGGCCCATCGATGCCGCGGCCGCCGCGCACCCAGGGCCGGCCGCCGCCGGCGACCTTGGATGCCAACACAATGTCGTTACGCTTGCCGGTCTTCTTGAACCAGGTGCCGATGATTTCCTCGGTCTTGCCATAGGTCGAGGCGTCGGGCGGCACGGCGTACATCTCGGCCGTGTCGAAGAAGTTGATCCCCTCGGCGACGGCATAGTCCATCTGCTGATGGCCCTCGGCCTCGCTGTTCTGCTTGCCCCAGGTCATGGTGCCCAGGCAGATCTCGGACACCGAGATATCGGTGCGGCCAAGCGTCTTCATCTTCATCGGAATGCCCCTTCAGTTCGGCGCGCACCGTATGGGGCACGGCTGGGCCAGACAATCCCCCGAAGGTCGGCACGAGGTTGCACCCCGCCGCCGGATCGGAGAGATTGCGCGCGACATTTCAAGGATATCGCCCTTGCGCAAATCTCTGCTGCCGCTCGCTGCTTTCGCTCTCGCCGTCGTCACGCTGCTGGCCGGGCCCGCCGCGGCGCAGGAGGAGGCCGACCTGGGACGGATCGGCCAGATGGACCTCAAGGAGCTGGCGACGCTGGTCGGCGCAGTGACCAAGTCGGTGGGGCAGGACACGTTGAAGCTGCAACCGGCGGCGCAGCGCAGCGACTGCGCCGAGCTGACGCGCGCCTCCAACTCGTTTGCGCTCGGCTATCGGCTGCTCGCCGAGGCCAGGGGATCGCTCGAGGGCAAGCCGACGAAAGACGTGGCGGCGCTGCAGACGCATATCGTGCAGTCGCGGGTCATCACCTTCGCGGCGCGGGTGCGGGCCGAGGAATGGCTCAGCCGGCTCTGCGCCAGTTTCGTCACGCCGGCCGACAAGGCAGGCGAGCCGCGTTACGCCAAGCCGATCAAGCTCCAGACGGCAGAGTTCACCCAGGCGGTGATCGAGGCGCGGCAGGCGGCCGACGCCAACCTCACGCTGGCGGTGGCGGCAGGGATCGGCAAGAAGTGCCCGCAGGTGATCTCGGCGATGCAGTCGATCCAGCTGTTCGTGCCCTACCTGG
Source organism: Devosia sp. (assembly GCA_016793415.1). Lineage (GTDB taxonomy): Bacteria > Pseudomonadota > Alphaproteobacteria > Rhizobiales > Devosiaceae > Devosia_A. The sequence continues at coordinate 3,595 of JAEUMC010000164.1, forward strand.
AAAAGCTCTCCAAGGATGTGGCCAAGCGCCCGGAGGCGCTCGGCCCGCGGGCCAGCCGCCGTGGGCTGGAAGTGGCGCGGGGTCAGCTGATCAATGCCGGCAACAAGCTCTATCGCGAGTTTGGCGTCGGGTGCCGCGCCGAGTCACCGGCCGAAGCGGAAGCGCCGGCCGAAGGTGCGCCGCCGGCTTCGCAGTAGGGGTTTTGCGCGGCAGGTCAAAAAACTGTCACGCGATGCGTTTTTTGCCTTGAGGTAGCCCGGATCACCCCCTATATACGCGCTGCGTCGGCGGCGATGGCCGCAGCAAAAAAGACGCAAAAGCCAAGGCTTTGATATCTGACGCGGGGTGGAGCAGCCCGGTAGCTCGTCAGGCTCATAACCTGAAGGTCACAGGTTCAAATCCTGTCCCCGCAACCAAAGCTTGGATTGCAAGAGCCCCGCGAAAGCGGGGCTTTTCGCATTTTGGTTCGCTGCGGCAGACGTGGGCCGCGACCAGAATCACACGAGAGCAGCAACCGGCGGGTCCAAGGTTGAAGGGGATATTCCGCCAGCCGCTACTCTCTATGGGATCAACGTCCGGATGGCGCAGGGGTTCCTTGGGCGACGAGAAGCTCCGCGACCTCGAGGTCGCGGGGCTTCGGCGCTGCGATCGCGGGCGGGGCGGTTACCGCGCCGCCTTCGCGGCGGCTTCGAGCCACAGCGCGATGGCCACGGCGCCGGGGTCGGGGTGGCCGAGGGCGCGTTCGCCGATATAGCTGGAGCGGCCGCGACGCGGCTGCATGGCGGCGGTGCGTTCGGCGCCGGTGCGGGCAGCGGTCGCTGCGGCGGTCAACTGCTCGGCGGTGGTGCCGGCGCCCATTGCCGCGGCGCCCGGGATCAGGGCATCGAGCATGGTGCGGTCGCCCGCGTCCGCGCCGCCCAATCGCTTGATGGCGTCGGTGCCGGCGGCGAAGGCGTCTGACAGGGTGGCGTCATCAGCCACCGATTGCGCCGCGGCAATGGCGAAGGCGGCATAGAGCGGGCCGGAAGTGCCGCCGATGCTCTTGCGCATGGCAAGGCCGATCTCGCGCAGCACCGCATCGAGCGGCCGGCCAGTCCAACCGGGGGCGAGCTGAAGCAGCGCGGTGGCGCCGCTCGACAGCGAGTGGCCGATATCGCCGTCGCCGACGATGCGGTCCATTTCGGTCAGTTCTGCCTCGGCGGCGATGATGGCGCGGCAGGCTGAGGTAAGCACGGCAACCAGCTCAGCCGGGGTGGCCGGACCGGAGCCGGCGGCTGCGTCGCTGTTGATGGTGGGCGCCGGCACGGTGGTGAGCTCGGTGAGCGGCAGCCGGCCCTGGGGGCTGGGCCAGGCCGGAGCGCTGGTGGGGGCATCGAGCGCCGCGAGCAGGGCGGCGTCGGTGCGCAGGAGGCTCAGCGAGATGCCGGTCATCTCGATGGCGGTGAGGAAGGTGCCGGCGAAACCGCGATCGACGGCGATGCCGCGCGCCTTGAGCACCGCGAGAGCGTCGCGAGCGACGATGCCCATTTCCATCTGGGCGGTGCCGCCGAGATTGTTGACCAGCAGGGCGACGTGGTCACCGCGCTTGAGGTCGCGATCGGCGAGGATGGTGTCGACCAGGGTTTCGACCACCTGGCGGGCCGGCTGCATGACGACACGCTGCACCCCGGCTTCGCCGTGGATGCCGAGGCCCAGTTCCATCTCGTCGTCACCGAGCGAGAAGTTGGGCTTGCCGGCGGCGGGCACGGTGCAGGGAGACAGCGCCACGCCCATCGAGGCGACGGCGCCGATGGCGGCGAGCGCCCGCGCCTTCACCTCGCCCAGCGGCAGGCCGACCTCGGCCGCGGCGCCGGCGACCTTGTGGACGAACACCGTGCCGGCAATGCCGCGGCGGCCGGCGGTGCGCGCGGCCGTGCCGCGCGCGG
>JAEUMC010000166.1 GCA_016793415.1 Devosia sp.
GATCGGCCGAGAAGCTCACTTCGAGATCGCGCTTGCCGCCAATGGCGCGCACCGCGGCGCCCATCGCCGATTTGAACGGGGCGGTGGTGTCGGGCTTGTTCTGCTTGGAGCGCGGCGGAGGGGCCATCAGTGTTCTCGTTGGGCAGGCTTGGTCAGGGACATCAAGAGGAACATCGGGCGGGTCAGCTCGGTGGCGCGCCACTCGGGGTGGGCGGCGAACTGGTCGTCCGAGGGCTTCCACTCGTCGACGGCGCGGTATTCGAACCCGGCGGCGACGAGGATGTTCAGCATGGTGCCGATGGTACGGTGAAACTTGACGATGCCGTCGACGATCCAGTTGGTGACGCGGCGGCCCTCGATCAGGTAGTCGGCAATGGCAAAAGCCTGCCGCCCATCGGCCGCGGCGACCCATTCGGGCTCGGCACGGGCGGCGTAGATCGGATGCTCGACCGAAAACACCAGCCCTCCACCGGGGGCGAGGGCATCGAACAGCATTGTGGCGATGCGGTCGAAATCCTCGACATAGTGCAGCGCCATCGAGCTGACGATCAGGTCGGCGCTGCCGGGCGGCAGCACCAGTTCGTCGAGGTTGGCGCGGGTGTAGGTGACGGCGGGATTGGTAGTTTCCGTCACGGCGCGCGCCAGCATCTTCTCGCTGAGATCGATACCGAGCACCGAACTCGCGCCTTGGCTTCCGAGCCAGCGGCTCAACTGGCCGAAGCCGCAGCCCAGATCGACGACACGCTTACCCGAGATTTCAGGCAGCAGGGCGCGCAGCGCCGGCCACTCGCTGGTGGCCTCGAGGCCATCACGCGAGCGGGGGAATTCGCTGTACCCGGCAAGAAATTTCGGGTCGTCGTAGATATTCTGGGCCAAAGCGGCCTCCGGCTTAGGCCGTGACCGCCAGATTGGCAGCCGATTCCGGCAGGTCTTCGCCGAACACGCGCTGGTAGAACTCTGCCACCACCGGGCGCTCGAGCTCGTCGCACTTGTTGAGGAAGGTCAGCCGGAACGCGAAGCCGACATCGCCGAAGATTTCGGCGTTCTCGGCCCAGGTGATCACCGTGCGGGGGCTCATCACCGTCGAGAGGTCGCCGTTGATGAAGGCCTGGCGGGTGAGATCGGCCAGCCGGACCATGTTGTTGACGGTCTTCTTGCCCTTCTCGCCGGTATAGGTCTTGGCCTTGGCGAGCACGATCCCGACTTCCTTGTCGTGCGGCAGGTAGTTCAGCGTGGTGACGATCGACCAGCGGTCCATCTGGCCCTGGTTGATCTGCTGAGTGCCGTGATAGAGGCCCGAAGTATCACCCAGACCAATGGTGTTGGTAGTGGCGAACAGCCGGAAGGCCGGGTGCGGGGTGATGACGCGGTTCTGGTCGAGCAGCGTCAGGCGGCCCTGGGTTTCGAGCACGCGCTGGATCACGAACATCACGTCCGGACGACCAGCGTCGTATTCGTCGAACACCAGCGCGATGTTGTTCTGCACTGCCCAGGGCAGGATGCCGTCGCGGAATTCGGTGATCTGCTTGCCGTCCTTGAGCACGATCGCGTCCTTGCCGACGAGGTCGATACGCGAGACGTGGGCGTCGAGGTTGACGCGGACCAGCGGCCAGTTGAGGCGCGCCGCGACCTGCTCGATGTGGGTCGACTTGCCGGTGCCGTGATAGCCCTGCACCATGACGCGGCGGTTGAAGGCAAAGCCCGCGAGAATGGCCAGCGTGGTGTTGCGGTCGAACAGGTAGTCCGGATCCATCGGCGGCACATGCGGATCGGTTTCCGCATAGCCCATGACCTTCATGTCGCTGTCGATGCCAAAGGTTTCGCGGACGGAATATTGCTTGTTCGGCAGGTTGTTGAATTCAGGCATTTCACGAGGCTCGCGGAAGGAAATAGGTCAAGACGGCTGCCTTGGCGGTTGCGGGCTCTATAGCAGCATCAGGTGCCGTGCGGTAGGGCAAATGCCCGTCGCTCGAGGCGGGCCTGGCATCGCTGGATCGACAGGGAAGGCAGGCGATCCGGCGGGGTTTCGATCCGTCTATTGCCGGGTCGAATGCGCCCATAACAAAGTTTCATTACTGCGGGCAGCAGCGGTTCGGTTAGTTGGCTTCACCATGAGCCGATCAAACGAGACGTTCTCGACACTCCTCATCTGCGCAGTATTGCTTGTCGGCACAGTACTCGGGCTGGCCGGGACCGATCTCGTGCTGCCGTCGATCCCGGAACTGCCGGCGCAGTTGCCGGGCAGCGCGGTCGAGGCGCAGTACGTGCTGGCGGCCTATGTAGGGGGTGCCGCGCTGGGGCTGTTCCTGTTCGGCAGCCTCGCCGACCACATGCGGCCATCGCGGCTCCTGGCGCTGTCGCTGGGATTGTTTGCGGTGTTGTCGCTCTGCTGCGTGCTGGCGCCGAACATCTGGGTGCTGGTCGGGCTGCGCTTTGCGCAAGGCGCGGTATCGAGCGGCGCAGCAGTGCTGGCGCCCGGGGTGATCAAGCGGCTGTTCGATGAGCATGCGGCGGCGCGGGTCATCGGCGTGGTCGGCAGCATCGAGTCGCTGGTACCGGCGCTGGCGCCAATCGCCGGCGCCTGGCTGGGGCTGCATTTCGGCTGGACCGCCTCGTTCATCGTGACTGGGGTGCTGGCGGCGGTCGGCGCCACGGTGGTGCTGGCGCGGCCGAACCTCCTGCCGTCCGGCGAAGGCGGGGTGCACGGCGCCCGTGGTGGCAGTTACCTCAGCCTGTTCGGCAATCCGCAATATTTGCGCTACGCGGTCAGTCATGCGCTGGTGCTGGGTGCTCTGCTCACCTTCGTCTTCGCGGCACCGGTGCTGATTGTGAATTCGATGGCCGGGAGCATCAGCGATTTCATCGTGTTGCAGATCGCGGGGGTCACGACGTTCATCGGTTGCGCCAATGGCATCGGGCTGGTGATCAAGCGGTTGGGCACCGAGCGGTTGATCATGATCGGCACCTTGTCGGCGTTGCTCGGCGCCGTCGGCCTCACCGGCTATGCGCTGGCGGGAGGCGATGAACCAGTGCTGCTGATCCCGTTCTGGCTGCTGATCAATGGCGGCCTCGGGGTGCGCGGAGGCGCTGGCTTCGTCAAGGCGCTCGCGTCGGCGCCCGGCAACGATGCGCGCGCCTCGGCAATGATGATCCTGCTGATGACCATCGTCGCGGCCGGCGCTACGGCAGCTCTGGCGCCTTTGCTCGAGGGTGGGCTGATCGTCGTGGCAGTGGCGCTGGTCGCTCTGCTCGTCCCAGCGGTGTTGCTCCTGGTGCTGATCAGGCCGGCGGCGACAGTGGCACAGCCCGCCTAGCGCGCGACGAAGCCTTTGGATTTGAGGTGCGAGTAGGCCGCGATGATGGCGCGCAGCCGATCCTCGGAGCTCTTGTCGCCGCCATTGGCGTCGGGGTGGTGGACCTTCACCAGCGCCTTGTAGGCGGCCTTGATCTCGTCGGACTTGGCGTAGCCCTTGAAGCCAAGGGTTTCGAACGAGCGGCGATCCTGCTCGTGCAGCGGCTTGACCCGCTCCTGCTGCGGCTCGCGTTTCTGGTGGCGCGCATAGCGAGCGAACACACCGAACGGATCGTTCACCCGCTTGGCGGTCGGATCGCGCGGCGCGCCGCGCGGCATGCGCGGACCGGTGCCGGCACCCGGCTTGGCGCCGAACCCCCAGCTCGGGCGACCGTCGGTTTCCTTCTCGGCGTGCAGGTGGTTTTCCATCTCCTCGGGCTTCATGCCGGCGAAGAAGTTGAACACCTGATTGTAGTGGCGCACGTGCTCGAGGCAGAAATGGTGATACTGGCCGACGGCGCGGTTGCCCTTGGGCGCCTTGTAGAGGCCCGGCTGGTCGCACCCCTCCCATCCGCAGGCCGGAACATCGGGCTGCGCTTCGGGTTCCGGGTGCCGAGATCGGATCCGGATGCGGTCAAAATACTTGGAATCCAGCTTCATCAATCCTAGTTACGGGGCCTCGGCCACGCCTCAAACTGAACCGGTATCCATATGTCCGTTCGCGACACGATTGCAGAAAAACTTTCGGTCAAATTCGCACCGACCCATCTTGAAGTGAT
>JAEUMC010000198.1 GCA_016793415.1 Devosia sp.
ACTCCCCCCCCCCATTTTGGGGGGGGGCCGGGGGGGGCCGGTCGGCCTCCCGTCTTCCCCTCCCCCCCCCCGGGGATACGGTGGCGCGCCGCGCCGGTTGGGGGGCGAAGCGCCGCCTCATGCTGGAAGAGCCAGCACACCGAGGGGCTGAACCCCTCACCCGAGCTTCGCTAACTCGCTGACGCTCGCAAGCTTCGCTTGCCCTCTCCCCTCAGGGGCGAGGGGACGCGGGCGCTATTGTCCGAAAAACCCTGACTGAGAGAGACGGCCCCAGCTTCAGCGGTCTTGGAGGCTGACAATGAGCTGCTGACGGGCAGCTTCGTCCTGCAGCCAACGAGCCAGTCGCCGCCGCTCTGCCTGTTTGATGCCCCTGACCGCGAACTCCGATGTCGCGAGATCGACCTCATCGAGGCCGATCTCGCCCCAGTTGGTGTCGCGCAGCTGGTGGAAGACCTCCTCGCCGAAATTGCGAAGACGGTGAACCAGCGACCCAGCTTTCTCACCGGGACCCGCTGAGAACTTGATCAGGATGGTCCCAGACATCGCCCCCCCTCACTGCCCCGCCAGCAACTCCGCATTACCGCCGCTCGCCGTCGTGTCGATGCACACATGCCGCTCGGTGATCAGCCGCTCGGCATCGCCCGGCCGGGTCACCAGCGGAATGATCATCCCCTCGCGCCGGCTGAGCGCCTGCCGCCATGGCCTGAGGTCCGCGTCGGTGCCAAAATGCATGATGGCGTCGACATTCAGGCCAGCCTCGATCGCCGCAGGCGACAGCTTCTTGTCCAGCCCGCCGATCGGCTCGCCATTGGCGCCAAGCGCCTCAGCGATCTTGGTGGCGCCGGGGGCGACGACCAGCACGCCATTGCCTTGCTCGAGTGCGAGGGTCGCCTGCTGCAGGGCGCTCTGCGTATCGGGGCCGAGGCAGAGCACCACGCCGCGCGGCCAGGTGTAGAGCGTGTTGGATTCGCCCGTGGGGCCCGGCAGCAGTTCCTGCGCCGGCTCGATCCCTACCCGCTCGATGCCGATCTTCACCTGGTCGACCGCCGCAATGGCAAAGCCGATGGAAAGCCCGGAGAGCGGGTTGACCCCGGTGGAGGGCTCGAACGCTTCAGCCGGGCGCCAGAAGCGCTTCAGGTAATTCGGCCCGCCCGCCTTCGGGCCGGTGCCGCTGAGGCCTTCGCCGCCGAACGGCTGCGAGCCGACCACCGCGCCGATCTGGTTGCGGTTGACATAGATGTTGCCGGCGCGGACCCGGTCGGAGAGTTCCTCGACCCGTCCGTCGATGCGGGTATGGAGCCCGAAGGTCAGCCCGAAGCCAGAGGCATTGATGGCGGCGACCACCGCATCGAGCTCTTCGGCCTTGAAGGTCGCGACATGCAGCACCGGCCCGAAGATTTCTTCCTTCATCTCGGCAATGCCCGAGACTTTCAGCACGGTAGGGGGCACGAACGTCCCCTGCTCCGGCGCGGTGAGTTGGTGCAACACGGCGTCTCGGGCGGCGAACTCGGCGATATAGGCGTCCATCTTCGCCTTGGCCTTCTTGTCGATCACCGGGCCGATATCGACCGAGAGATCCCAGGGGTCGCCGAGCTTCAGCTCGTCCATGGCGCCATAGAGCATTTCGAGCGTCCGCTCGGCCGCGTCTTCCTGCACATAGAGGATGCGCAGCGCCGAGCAGCGCTGCCCGGCCGACTGGAAGGCCGAGGCGAGGATGTCGCGCACTGCCTGCTCGGGCAGAGCGGTGGAATCGACGATCATGGCGTTGAGCCCGCCGGTCTCGGCGATCAGCGCCGCGCCGGCCGCGAGGTGGTCGGCCATTTTCACGTCGATCGCCTTGGCGGTGGCGAGCGAGCCGGTGAAGCACACCCCATCGATGCGCGGATCGGAGGTCAGCACCGAGCCCACCACCGGACCGGAGCCCGGCACCAGCTGCACCACCTCTTCGGGAATGCCGGCCTGCACCATCAGCCGCACGGCGAGCGCGGCGATCAGCGGGGTGGTTTCGGCGGGCTTGGCGAGGACGGTATTGCCGGCGACCAGGGCCGCGGCGATCTGCCCGGTAAAGATGGCGAGCGGAAAATTCCACGGCGAGATGCAGGTGAACACCCCGAGCGGCTGGCGCGGCTCGCTCGCTTCCGCCTCGGCAGCGTAATAGCGCAGGAAATCCACGGCTTCGCGCACTTCGCTCACCGCATCGTTGAGGGTCTTGCCCGCCTCGCGAGCACACAGCGCGAAGAACTCGGCGGCGTTGTCCTCGTAGAGATCGGCGACCTGTCGGAGCAGCAGCGCGCGCTCGGCCACCGGCCGCGCCGCCCAGCCGGGCGCCGCGTCCCGTGCGGTGGTGATAGCCAGCTCCAGCGTCTCAGGTCCGGCCCCGATGGCATCGCCCACCGGCTCACCGGTGGCGGGGCTGGCGATGGCGAACTGTTCGCCCTGGCTGCCGGCGACCAGCGAAGCCGGCACGGCATGCCAGCGCTTTTCGCTCGGGCGGAACCGATCGCGATCGGCGAGCAGATACTGCACGGCCAGGGGATCGGTGAGATCGGCGCCACGCGAGTTGCGGCGCCGCGGCGCAAACAGCTCGGCGGGCGCACGCACCTTCGCGACGGCGCTTTCCACCGCCTCGAACGGATCCTGCACCACGGCGGCGGCGGGCACGTCGCGATCGGCGATCATGTTGACGAACGAGCCGTTGGCGCCGTTCTCGAGCAGGCGGCGCACCAGATAGGCGAGCAGATCCGCATGCCGCCCCACCGGCGCATAGATGCGGGTGCGAGTGTGGTGCTCGTCGTGGAGGATTTCGTGCAGCCGCTCGCCCATGCCATGCAGGCGCTGGAACTCGAAGGCGTCGTTGCCGACCCCGAGCCGCTGCGCCAGCTCCAGCACCGCCGCAACGGTATGGGCATTGTGGGTGGCGAACTGCGGATAGATCCGCCCGGTCTTCGACAACAGCCGCTTGGCATTGGCGATGTAGCTGACATCGGTGGCGGGTTTGCGGGTGAACACCGGGAAGCCATCGAGCCCCAGCACCTGGGCGCGCTTGATCTCGCTATCCCAATAGGCGCCCTTCACCAGCCGCACCATGATGCGGCGGTCGAGCTGTTCGGCCAGCGCTTCGATCCAGTCGATGACGTGGCTGGCGCGCTGGCCATAGGCCTGCACCACGATGCCGAAGCCGTCCCAGCCGGCGAGCCGCTCGTCGGCCAGCACCGCTGCGATCACATCGAGGCTGAGGTCGAGCCGGTCGGCCTCCTCGGCATCGATGTTGAAGCCCATATTGGCGCCGCGCGCCATCACGGCGAGGGCGAGCGTGCGCTCCACCAGCTCGTCCATCACCCGCTCGCGCTTCATGAACTCATAGCGCGGATGCAGCGCCGAGAGTTTCACCGAAACGCCCGGGTTGTCGCGCACCGAACCGGCCGTGGAACGGGTGGCAAGCACCGCGATCGCCTCGGCATAGGCGGCGCGATAGCGCTTGGCGTCGGCCTCGGTGCGGGCGGCTTCGCCCAGCATGTCGTAGGAATAGGTGAAGCCGTCCTTCTCCGCCTTGCGGGCGATGCGGGTCGCTTCCTCGATGTCGCGGCCGAGCACGAACTGGCTGCCGAGGATCTTCATTGCCTGCATCACGGCGGAGCGGATCACCGGCTCGCCGATGCGCTGCACGAAATTCTTGATGGTGCCGGCAATCCCTGCCCCGCCCTCGCGCAGCACCGAGCCGGTGAGGGTGAGAGCCAGGGTGGAGACATTGACCAAAGCCGAATTGGCGCGGTCGAGATGCTCGGCCCAGCGCGACGGGGCGATCTTGTCCTCGATCAGGTCGTCGATGGTGCGGTTGTCGGGCACCCGCAGCAGCGCCTCGGCAAGGCACATCAGCGCGATGCCCTCGTCGGTCGACAGCGAATATTCGGCGAGGAAAGATTCGAGCATGCCGCTCGACTGCGCGGCGCGCACCTTTTCCACCAGGTTGAGCGCCCGCTGCCCGATGGCGGCGCGGTCAGCCTCACTCAGCGCCGCGTCGGCCTTGAGCCGCGCAATCGTCTGAGCCTCGTCGGCAAGGATAGCGGCCCGGATGCGGCCGCGGAGTTCGTTGAGATCGCCCATTTATGCCCCCGTGCCTGAACTGTGGCACGCGTCGCTGATTTGTGTGGGGAAAATGTGATGGCGGCAACAGGAATTTTAGGTGGACTAAAGTCGAGGTGCAGGTGTGCTGGTCGCTCCCCGGCGCGTGGCGGTCCGGCAGCTGCCTTTATGGTCAGGTTGCGGCCACGCTGCGTGGCGTTGAGTATCCTCCGGCAGCGGACCGGGAGGGATCAATGACTCACCAGCAGTGCCGACGCTCAGCGAATGGGCGGGCGGCGAGGGACGCATCGCAGCTCTTACGGCGCGGTTCTATCAGCGCGTACCAGCCGATCCGGTGATCGGCCCGGTATTCGCCAACATGGATCCCGGGCATGCCGCGCATGTCGCGCGCTTCATCACCGAGGTGTTCGGCGGCGGCACGCCCTACACCGATCACGGCGGCTCGCATTCGGGGATGATCGCGCGCCATCTCGGCCGCGCTCTCACCGAGGTACAGCGCAAGCGTTGGATCGAGCTGATGCTGGAGACGGCCGACGAGGTCGGCCTGCCCGGCGATCCTGAGTTCCGCGCGGCGTTTGTCGGTTATCTCGAGTGGGGCACGCGCATCGCTGTCATCAACTCGCAGCCTGGTGTGAAGGCGCCGCAGGGGAACCCGCCGATGCCGCTATGGGGTTGGGGACCGCCGGGAGGGCCGTATCAGGGCTGATTCTGCGGGTGACTTCGGCCGGATCGAGCAAGGGCGCGTACCGCTGCAGGGCCAGGTCGACATAGACCTGCAAGACTAAGACGTTTGTTTACTCCCGAATATCGATCCGGCATATTCCGCAATCGGAACAACGTGCTATCCTCGCCGCAATGCTTGGACCCCAGGCAGCGGAGATTGATCCATTCTCAGAATAGACTTCATAGCCGCCGCGAATGCTCTGCCGGACGACCCGAAATTCGACGCCGATTGGCGGGTGGCGCAGGTCGAGCGCCTGTCGATGGAGAACGCAGGCTGGTGGTTGGAGACCTTCGATCACCCCTCTTTCGGTTCGACGATTGCCCTGGTGGGTCGCCCTGAGCTGCTCCGATCGCTGCTGAAAAACATTTCGTGGGCGGAACCTGAACCGGGCAAGGTGCTGGCGGTGGTGCACGTCGACTGGGGCTGGCTCGAGCGGCAACTGAGCAGTTTTGCCGCCGATCTGGGGTTTTCCCCGGCGATCGCGCGCACGGTCATCGCCCTGTTCATGACTGGTGACGTTCGAAAGGCAGCAGCGGTCTCCGGCATCGCCTACGAGACCGCCCGTGAGTATCTCGAGCGGGCCCGGACCCTGGTCGGCGCCGCCAACCTGCAGCGTCTCGTCACCATGCTGGGCCTGGGTCTGGTCCGCACCGGCGAAAAGGCCGAAGAAAACGACAGGTTCCTGGCGCTTGCCTGCAACGTCTCGGAGCGCCAGATGCTGATCACGGGAATGGTCGCCAATGGCGACACCCGCGCGCAGGTCGCTGCCGCACTCGGCATTTCCGAGGCACTGGTCAACAAGGAACTGGCCGTGGCCTACGCCGCCCTGGGCGTCACAGCCGCGCCTGGGCTGGCGCGTGCCATGATCGAGCTTCGTCTGCTGGCGATCGCAGCATCCGTCGGCGACGACGTCGACCGCTATCCCGAAGCGCCGCATCGGGTTCTGACGGTCGTCGCCCGCGATGGCCGGCATATTGCGGCGAGCGACTATGGCCCGCGCCATGCCAGACCGGTGCTTGTCCTGCACAGCAGCATGACCAGCAGACCGGTCAATCGGGCCCTGGTGGAGGCTTTGCAGAACGAGGGTTTTCGCCCCCTTGCCGTCGATCGCCCCGGCTTCGGGCTGACCGAGACTGCCCCTTCCAGCTCCACCTCCGGCGCCTGCTTTGCCCTGGCGGCGCGGGATATCGTCGACTTCTGCGGCGCGTTGAACCTGGACCGCGTTGCCATCGTCACCCGCGGCGCGGCACAGGTTGTGCTGGCCCTCAATGAGGCAGCCCCGGCGCTGATCGAGGCGGCAGTTGTCACCAATCCCGACCCCGACGCTGCCTCGAGTTCGCGACAGGCGGGGTTCCTCGCCACCATGAAGCGCCACTTTGTTCGTCGCCCGTGGGCCGTCGCAATGATGGCCCGATGGTTCGCACGATCCCTCACCTATCGGCGGGCAGCCGACAACGTCATGCGGTCCACCGCGGGGTGTCCATCCGACGGCGAGGTCATGGCGAGGCCCGAACATATGGCGGATTATTATCGGGCGCTCTTGAGCTTCCGACGCGGAACACTCGATGGCTTCGTCAGGGAGCAGACGGCGCTCGCCACGATCGGGCGCCCTGCCCCGATCAGCGGCACCGCTAGGTTTACCCTGCTCGTCGGCGAGCACGACAGCATCCACGATCCGCATGAGACGGTGGACTACTGGCGGGAGGTGCTCCCCGATGCGCAGGTCGAGGTGGTGGAAGCCGCGGGGCGCTTCATGACTTACAGCCACGCCGAAACCGTCGTCGCCGCGCTGGCGCGACAGCTGCGCCAGGCCAGCATCCGAACGGCCGCCTGATGATCGGGCGCCAGGACATGTTCGAGCCGCTGCTCGAAGCGCTGCCGTCGCTCCGGCCGATGCGCGAGGCCTTCGTCCACAAGTGGACGGGCAACCCGCACAACCAGGGCGCACCGGGCGACCTGCCGGAATACCTGCTGCTCGGCGATCTCGCGCGCTGGCTCATCGGCCGCCTAGGGTCGGGAAACGCCGACGATGTCCGGCTGGCCCTCGCGGTGGTCGAGCGCTGGCTGCTGGAAGGCGACCACTATGTGCAGGAGGCGGCCACTATCGGTTTCATCGAGACGCTGCAGAACAACATCGAGGATGACGCAACGCGGCTGCGCTTCTTCGAGCTGTTCGGGCCCGAGGGACAGCACTGGTGGAAAAAGCTCGACCGCTTCTGGACCAATGGTGAGCACCTCGTCGACGAGCGCCAGCTGCCGGCCGCCCGGCAGACGACGTGGAAAATCGATCAGGCGGTGAACATCCCGCTCTGGCGGGCGGGACGCACCCGCCGTGATGGGAAGGATGATTGAGGGGAGTAGAGCTGTCCGAGAGAGCCGAGCAGATACCCCCCAAATGGATACGACGTGCGTTGCACGGCGCATTATCGTGCCGACGCTTCGAAGGGAGAACGACCGGATTGACCTTACTGAACATGCTTGGAAAAGCACTGCTCGGCGTGACGATGATGGCCACACCGCTTCACCCCGCCCAGGCGGCCTGGTTCACCGAAGACTATCCCGAGTTCGGAGAGTTCTCGACCGTCACCGATGACGAGCAGGGCAAGGTCGAGATGCATATCTCCTGCAGTCTCGACTACCCCGACGATGTCGGACTCACCATCTTCACCGGCGAGACCTACGACCCGGAGTCGAGCTACTCGGACGAGGTCCCGATCAGTGTGACGGCCAGCGGCCAGCAGCAACCGGTCGCCTATGGCTCATTCGAGGAGCGCGACGGGGAGCTGGTGGTCGTGTCGGACACCTCGCGCGACGAAACCTTGGCCCTGGTCATCGGCGCCATGGCGAAGAGCACCTCCGTGATCGCGGTTGAGTTCTACACGCGGGACTATCGCTTCTCGCCCGATGATCTCGACGCCGGCCTGCTCTACCTCTTCGAGAGCTGCAGATGACCCCTCTCCGTCTCGCCCTGCCGGCTGTGTTGTTGCTCATGTTCGGAGGCGCTGCCGCGGCCGCCCCCGAGGACGATTACGTCGCCCTGATGACGGCGATCGAGGTCGACCGGGCCTGCGTCGCCCTCAAATACATGGAATTCTCGACGGTCCGCACGATGGCATTCCGCTATCTGGAGCGGACGCCCCAATACACCCAAAGTCAGGACGGCCGGCTGTCGATGGCCGAGTACGATGGCTGGCGGGCCGAACTCGACGAACGAGCGCGCACCGCCGCGGCCGCTGCCGGATGCACACAGCAGGCAATGAGCTACGTGCTGACCGCCAAGGCCGCAGCTGCCGACCAGCTCTATCAGGGGCTGCTTCTCGCCTTCCATTTCGACAGCCTTCCCGATTTCGACCGCGTCCCGCTGGACGGGCACAAGAAGCAGTCAGCGATGGGGTACGAGGCCTATCTGCGGCAGCTCTACGGGCAGAACTTCGATGCCTTCGCCCAGCGGCACCGGGAAGCGGTGGTACAGATGCTTCCGACCGCCTACGAGGACTTGACCTGGTCATGGTCCCCCGAAGCCGAGCAGCAGGCCGCCACGCTCTGGGACCTCCAGACGCGGGCCGCAGTCGCCGTCGGGGCGGTGCAGTTCGAGGTCACGGCCGAGGCCAATGGTTACGTCGTCCGTCCGTACTGGGTCACCGAGGCGATGGTGGTCCCGGCGCTGCACCGGCCGGAGC
>JAEUMC010000254.1 GCA_016793415.1 Devosia sp.
CCCGGTTCGACGAAGCCGGCGAGCAGCGAATACATCCGCTCGGGCCAGCTGGGGCTGCGGCCGAGCAGCAGCAGGTCGCCGCGGGTGATGGCCATGATCACCACCGGGTCGGTGCGCGGGAAATGTTGCGTGCCGCATTGCGGGCATTTGCGGACCCAGCCGCTGCTCTCGACGGCGCTCGGCGCGCCGCAATTGGCGCAGAAGCGGTGGCTCGAATGCCAGCTGATCAGCGCCCGCCCGGTGGCGACAGTTTCACCTTCGAGCCGCGTCAGCGTCGGCATCAGCCCGCGGATTTCCACGAACTTCATCTCGGGGAAGCCGGGATGGACCTGCTGGGTCTGATCGATGAACTGGCCGATGGTGGTGGCGTCTTCCGGCGGCGACCACAGCGGCAGATCGGCGGCGAAGCGTGGTCCCTCGGGCGTCAGGCCGACAAACAGCGGCGCCTCGCGACTGTCGGAGAGGGCCGGGTGATCGAGCGGCACGGCGGCCGGGCGTCCCAGAGCATCGGCCAGCAGCTTGCCGCGCCAGAACACCAGCGTCCTGGCACGCGGATCGGTACGGGTCTCGTCGGTGGTGCGCAGGTGCGCGACGCGATCGAGTTCACCCGGCTTGAATGCAAACGCGTAGTCCACGGTTATCCCCTCGGATTGGTCGGGGAGGTGTAGGGGGATGCGGGGCGGGCTGCAAGCGGGGCGGTGGGCGCTGAGCTATCGGTTATCCTCCCCCGCGGGGCGGGGGAGGATCATGGAGAGGCCGGTACCCCACTTACCCGTTCCACTTCATCCCCATATAGACCCCGCCGACCTCCAGTTCCTCCAGCATCTGGGCGAGGTGCTTGTACTTGGTGGATTCGCGCTTCACCTTGTTGATCCACAGCAGGTAGTCGTTGCGCTGGTAGGGCGGGCGGGCGTCGTAGGCGGCGCGGAGGCCAGAACGCTCGAGCGCTTCGCGGACGAAATCCGGCATCTCCTCGCGCTTGCGCAACGGCCTCAGCGCCGGGCTCATGCGAGCACCGCCTGGGCTTCGATCTCGATCAGGTAATCCGGATTGGCGAGCCCGGCGACGCGCAGCACCGTGACGGTGGGCGGCTTGGTGCGGGCGCCCCAGAAGCTCATCCAGGCGCCGAAGGCGGCGCGGAGATCGGCGGACTGGTCGATGACGACGGTGACTTTCACCAGATCCTCGAGTTTGGCCCCGGCGGCGTCGAGCACCGCCTTGAGGTTGCCGAGCGCCTGCGCCGACTGAGCGGCGACATCGCCCTTGCCGACCACCTGGCCCTGTCGGTCGACGGCGTTCTGGCCGCCGATCAGGAGGGTGCGCGCGCCTGCCGGCAGCAGGATAGCCTGGGTGAATACGGGATTGGAATGGAGGGTTTCAGGGTTGAGGTACTGGGCCGGCATGGGACGTCTCCGTGGTTGACGCCCCAACCATGTCGCCGGGGTGCTGACAACCGAAGTCAGCAGTTTTCGCGGTATTCTATTACCGCGCCAGTCAAAAAGGTCGAGGCTGTAGAATCGCCTGCCCGGACGACCCTACAGCCCCCTGATCCGCGATTGCCACCGGCGGATCATTTCCTCTGCAGCGGCTTCGGCGCCCTGCATGTTTGCACTCTGATAGACATCAACTTCGACACCGTTATGCGACAGCTGGTCGACAGCTTCTGCCAGCACCGCATTGAGGATGAATACCCCCGCGATCGTCGAGGTCGGCCCCATGCGGATGTCGTTGCCGACATCGAGGGCCGCATCGCCATATTCCCCGCCATTGTCGAGCACCAGGTCGGTGACCTCAAAGAGGCGCTTGCCCGAGTGGTGGCGCGAGGTGATGGCGCGCGCATGGCGCAGCGAAGTCAATGCGATGGTGGTGGCGCCACGCGCCTTGCAGGCGAGGGCCATCTCGATCGGATATGCGTTGCGGCCGGAATTGGAGGCGATGAACACCACGTCGCCGGCTTCGACCGGGTAGTCGGCGAGCACGCGCTCGGCCCGTCCGGCCTCACGCTCCAGGAGGGTGGAACGCTCGGCCCCCAGGTGCAGCATCAGGTCGGGATCGAGAATGGCCTGGGCCGCGGCGATGCCGCCGGCGCGATAGAAGGCTTCCTCGGCGATCAGGTGCGAATGGCCGGAGCCGGCGACATAG
>JAEUMC010000264.1 GCA_016793415.1 Devosia sp.
AGGCGGCCGGGCGTCGCAGCCTCGACTTCGGCCAGCACATCGGCGAGATAGCTGCCATAGTGGCGGCGCGGCACGAAGACGAAGCGTTTGGCTTCGGTTACCAGTTGCCGATCGCGCAGCCAGCGCCAGAAGTGATCGGGATCGTCGGCAAAGGCGCTCATCCCGGGCGCGGCAACATTCAGCACATGGTCGAGCTGGCGGGTCGAATAGGCGACGCCGCGCCCGAGGCTCGGGCGTTTCTCGACCAGTGTAACCCGGATATCGGCCGCGCTGCGCAGCAGGTGGGCGGCCAGCAGTACGCCGCTGGCGCCACCGCCGACAATCAGGATGGAGAGGCGAAGATGCGCTTCGTTCATGCGTGTTTTCCCGTGGCCTGGTCACGACGCAAAACGTCCCGATTGAAACGTCCGTCCTAAGCTAACGTTCTCCGAGGGCAGGTTTTTTCGTTACCCGCGACCGGCGCGCTGCCGGAGTTCCTCGACCGGTTTCGGTACATAGACTACTAATCCAGTCGATTTAATCAACACTGTATCCTTCTCGGGTGCAGCGGGGGCTGGGTTTGACGCAACTGACGCTCGATATCGCCGAACACAATGCCGTGCCGCTCGAGGACCGGCCGGTGGAGAGGCCGCGTTCCGGCCATAGGCATCTGGTTCGGAACGGCCTCGTCTGGGCTGCGGCGGTGCTGGTCGCTGCCTATGCGGCGTCGGTAGTGGCCACGAACCCGGCGATGCGCTGGGATTCGATCGGCAAATTCCTCACCGCGCCGATCATCCTCTCAGGCCTCGTGACGACGCTGCTGATCACCTTCCTCTCCGCTGTCATCGGGCTTGCCGGAGGGCTGGTGATCGCGCTGATGCGGATGTCGAGCAACCCGCTGATCAAGACCATCGCGGTCGGCTATCTCGGGCTGTTCCGGGCGGTGCCACTGCTGGTGCAGATCCTCATCTGGTACAACCTGGGCACGTTCTTTCCCGAACTCGGCTTCGGCATTCCGTTCACCGATATCGGGCTCTATGGCGATACCAACGTGCTGCTGAGCCCGCTGGTGGCGTGCCTGATCGCCATCGGTTTGAACCAGGCCGCCTATATGGGCGAGATCATCCGCGGCGGGCTGCTGTCGGTGCAGCCGGGCCAGGTCGAGGCGGCGATCGCGCTGGGGATGACGCGGGCCAAGGCGTTTCGCCGGGTGATCGCGCCGCAGGCGGCCAAATCGATCATCCCGCCGCTCGGCAACGACATGATCAACCTCCTGAAGGCCACCTCGCTGGTGTCGGTGGTGGGCGTCGGCGACCTGATGACCCGGGCGCAGGGAATCTATGCCAGCAACTACCAGGTGATCCCGCTGCTGATCGTCGCCAGCATCTGGTACCTGGCGCTGACCATCGTCTTCACCTTTGTGCAGGGCCTGCTGGAGCGGCGTTTCGCAGCCGGAGTGGCCCGATGAACTTCTCCCCTCCCGAGCTGCGGGCCGCGGCCGACGCGCCGGCACTGATCCGTGTGCGCAACGTTACCAAACGCTACGGCGCCAACCGGGTGCTGGACGGGGTCAATCTCGATGTCCGGCAGGGCGAGGTGCGCTGCATCATCGGGCCTTCCGGCTCGGGCAAGAGCACCCTGCTCCGCTGCCTCAACGCCCTTACCGATTTCGACAGCGGCGCCATCGTGCTGGACGAGACACGGGTCGGCTACACCGAGCGCAACGGCGTGCTGAAGCCATGGACCGGGCGGGAGGCTGCAGCATTCCGCAGCCGGGTCGGGCTGGTGTCGCAGCATGTGAACCTGTTCTCGCATCGCACGGTGCTGGAGAACGTCATCGAAGGGCCGGTGCAGGTACTCGGCGCGAGCCGCGTCAGCGCCGTGCGCAGCGCCACGGACCTGCTGTCGCGGGTTGGGCTCGCCGACAAGCATGACAGCTACCCCAGCCAGCTCTCGGGCGGGCAGCAGCAGCGCGCCGCCATCGCCCGGGCGCTGGCGATGAACCCCAGGGTCATGCTGTTCGACGAGGCGACCAGTGCGCTCGACCCGGAACTGGTCGGCGAAGTGCTGGGAGTGATGCAGGCGCTGGCCAGCGACGGCATGACCATGGTGGTCGTCACCCACGAGATGCGCTTTGCCGAGGAGGCAGGCGACCGGATCGCCGTGATGGATGCCGGCCGCATCATCGAGGACGGACCGGCGAGCGAGGTGTTCGCACGCCCTCGCCAGCCGCGCACCGCCGAATTCCTCAAGGATCATTTCAGGTTCGCTCCGGCCGAGGGCCGGCGCAGCCACGCCTGAACAACCGGGCCGGGGGCCCCATCATGCAAGGAAAGAGACTGACCGTGACCAAGCTTTCGACACTGGTAACCAGGGGGCTACGCGCTGCCGGCCTGACGCTCGCCGTGGCCGCGCCGCTGTTCGCCGCACCGGCCTTCGCCCAGGATGCCGCAGCCGAGGCGGCTCGCGCCCTGCTGCCGGCCAAGTATCGCGATGCCGGGGTGCTGAATGTCGGCGCCTCGACGGTCTACGCACCGCACTCGTTCTTCAAGGAGGGCACCACCGAGTTCACCGGCTACGAGATCGAGCTGTTCAACGCGGTGACCGAAATCCTCGGGGTGAAGCCGATCTATACCGAGGCGCCGTTCCAGCAGTTGATCGCCGGGGTGAAGTCGGGCCGCTCGGATGTGTCGCTGGGCGATCTCGGTGACAACGACCTGCGCCGCGAGCAGGTGGACTTCATCGACCACACCCGGCTGACCTTCCAGCTGTTGATCGACGAAGCCGACAAGGACAGCATCAAGACGGTGTTCGACCTCTGCGGGCGTGATCTGGGCGTCGTTCAGGGCACCACCAACATCATCTTCAAGGCGCTGTCGCAGTGCGAGAGCAAGGGGCTGAAACCGGCCAACTTCATCGAGTTCCCCGATGCCACCGCCAAGGATCAGGCGATCCAGTCGGGCCGGCTGCCGCGCGCCGATATCTCGGCGACCGCAGTGGGCCGCTTCCGTGAAGCGGCCGGGCTGAACCCGGGCCAGATCCTCGTGCCGGCGCCCGAACTGGGCGACCTCTATATCGGCTTCATCGTCGACAAGGGGAACACGGAGCTCGCCCACGCCATCGAGGCAGCGCTGAAGATCCTGTTCGACAACGGCAAATACGCCGAGATTCTCGCCGCCTACAACATCGCGGACCTCAACCTCGAAGCGCCGGGCGTCAATATCGGCCAGAACGCCTCGAACTGGGTACAGCCCAAGCCGAAGAGCTGATTTCGCCTCCAGCGACACAGCGGGCGTCGGCAGCAGCCGGCGCCCAACCCATTGCAACAGGTAGTTTGACCATGTCCAGCGCGCGGCCCGCCGGCCACGACAAGATGAATATCGCCGTGCTCGTTTCGGGCGGCGGCAACCACCAGGGCGCGTGGCGACGGAGCGGCAGCAATATCGAGCTCGCCAACACGCCGGGTTTCTATGTGGCCTTTGCGCAGGCCGCCGAGGCGGCCAGGATCGACGCGATCTTCTTCGCCGATATCCCCTCGCTCGACCCGAGGGCGCTTGGCGTCAACCCGGTGCTCAACGCCTTCGAGCCGCTGGTGCTGACCTCGTATCTGGCAGCGTTCACCAACCGGATCGGGCTGGTGTCGAGCGTTTCGACCAGCTTCTCCGAGCCCTATACGGTGGCCCGGCAGTTCGCCTCGCTCGATCGCGCTTCGGGCGGGCGGGCCGGCTGGAACATCGTCACCTCGGCGACCGGCGAGAAGAATTACGGCGCGACGCCCTTGCCCGACCAGGATGTGCGCTATGCCCAGGCCGCCGAGTTCGTCGAGATCGCCAAGCGCCTGTGGGACAGCTGGGACCAGCAGACGCTGAAGATCGACCGGGTCAGCGGGCAGTTCGGCGATGTCGCCGATATCCGGCCGACCGACTTTCACGGCAAGTTCTTCGACGTGGCCGGGCCGCTCAATATCCAGCGCCCGCCGCAAGGCTGGCCAGTGCTGTTTCAGGCCGGCGCCTCGCCGATCGGCCGTGGCTTTGCGGCCGAGACCGCCGAGGGGGTGTTCACCGCGCAGCAGACGCTGGAAGACAGCCTCGAATTCGCGCGCGATATGCGGACCCGCGTCAGCGCCGCCGGCCGCGATCCGCGCCGGGTGAAACTGCTGCTCGGCATCACACCGATCATCGGGGCGACCGAGGCCGAGGCGAGGGCGACCGAACGGGAGCTGGGCGAGTTTATCGACATCAAGGCGTCGCTCAGGAAACTCAACAGCTACATCCCCGACGTCGACCTCTCGGGGTTCGATCTCGACAAGCCGATCCCGCGCGAGGCGCTGCCGGATGTGTCGGCGGTGCAGGGCCGACAGAGCCGCTACAAGATCTTCGCCGACCTGACGCTCAACGACGGCTGGACGCTGCGCGAGTTGGTCAAGCTCACCGGCCGCTCGGATGGGCACTGGACGCTGACCGGCAACCCGGAGCAGATCGCCGACCAGATGGCGGAACGCTTTCTCGCCGACGCTTGCGACGGCTATGTGGTGATGCCGACCTATCACCCCGAGGGCTCGGGGCTGTTCTTCTCGGACGTGGTGCCGATCCTGCAGCAACGCGGGCTGTTCCGCACCGAGTACGAGGGCACGACGCTGCGCTCGCATCTGGGGCTCGATATCCCCGAGCGTGGGGCGCGCGGCGGCTGACGGTCTTTGCCGCCTCTCTCCTCGTCGCTATAGAGAGCGGCACACGGAGGGGCATGTTCGATGTCGGCTATAGGTCATCTGTCGGATGGGGATCGCGAACAGGCGCGGATCACCGCGATCAAGGCATTGCGGCTCGCCAGCGGCTTCTGCCTGATCCGCATCGACACCGATGCCGGCATCTCCGGCTATGGCGAGTGCGGCGACCTCGATGGCGACCTGGTGCGGGCAGCGCTGCTCACCCATGCGTAGGGTGGCGCGCGACTGCCGCACCTCCAACTGATCGGCAAGGATCCGCTCGATATCGGGGTGCACCACCACAACCTGTTCTACGCCTATCGGCAGCGGCCGGCTCACATCATGATCTGCTCCGGCCTCGACATGGCGCTGTGGGACCTTGCCGGAAAGCTGCTGAACCAGCCGGTGCACAAGTTGCTCGGTGGAGCGTTCCGCACCGAGCTCGAGCTCTATTCGCACTGCCCGCATTTCGACCTGACCGATGCCGGCGCCTGGGCCGAAGCGGCGGCCGACATCAAATCCGATCCGCATGGGTTCAAGACTTTCAAGGTCGATATCCACGACGCCGTCGGCATCGAGATGCAGGAATATGTGCCGAGCCTGTCGCCAGGCGACATCAAGAAGATCGGCCGCTCGTACGAGCTGGCGCGCGAGCACCTCGGCGACGACATCGACATCATCGTCCACTGCCACAACGAACTCGACACCCCGAGTGCCATTGCGGTGGCCGAGGCGGTGGAAGCGATCAAGCCGATCTACTACGAGGATCCGCTGCAGCCGGGCTTTTCAGAGAACTGGCTGGCACTCAGGCGTTCGACCAACATCCCGATCATGACCGGCGAAAATATCGAGCTGCCGGAGGGGGCGCTGCCGTTCCTCGCAGCCCAGGCGGTCGATTGCCTGCAGCCCGACATCATCAGCTCGGGCGGTATCACCGGCACCAAGAAGATCGCCGATCTCGCGGCGCTCTACCG
>JAEUMC010000141.1 GCA_016793415.1 Devosia sp.
CCTGCCGTTACAGGTCCGGTTTACCCAGGTCGGGGCGGAGATCCTGCCGTGTTTCGCGACCGCAAATGAGTGATCGGCCGAGCCCCGCCGCCTGGCGCATGCTGGTGCTGCTTACCGGCGCGGTGATCCTGTCGATGACCACCTGGTTCTCGGCCACCGCGATCCTGCCGCAACTGACGGCGCAGTGGCAGCTCTCAGGCCTGGCGCAGACCTGGATGACCAACGGGGTGCAGCTCGGCTTCGTCGCCGGGGCGCTGACACTGAGCCTGTTCAACCTGCCCGATATTGCGCCGCTGCGCCTGTTGATGGGGATCGCGGCGGGGCTGGCGGCGGCGTTCAACCTGCTGCTGCTGCTGGCGCCCTCGGCCGAGGCGGCGATCGGCTTGCGCCTGTTGACCGGGGTGGCGCTGGCCGGGGTCTACCCGCCGGCGCTAAAGCTCGTCGCCACCTGGTTCATTCGCGGCCGCGGGCTTGCCATGGGCGCGATGATCGGAGGGCTGACGCTGGGCTCGGCCTTCCCGCACCTGCTGCGCGCGCTGTTCGTCGGGCTCGACTGGCGCTTCGTCGTGGCGACGGCCAGCGCCCTGACGCTTTGTGGGGCAGGGGTGTTCCTGGCGCTGGTCCGCGAGGGGCCACACCCGTTCAGTCGCGCCGTGTTCGACCCGCGCCAGCTCGGCAGGGTGGTGCGCAACCGGGCGGTGGCCTTGGCCAATCTCGGCTATTTCGGGCACATGTGGGAGCTCTATGCCGCCTGGGGCTGGTTCCTCGCCTTTGCCGGCGCCGCCTCGGTCACGGCGGGCATGAGCCCGGCCGAGATTTCGCTGCTGGTCTTCGCCATGGTCGCCTCGGGCTTTATCGGCTGCCTCGTCGGCGGCCTCATCGCCGACCGCATCGGCCGCACACTCACCACCATCATCATGATGGCGCTGTCGGGGTCATGCGCGCTGCTGATCGGGGCGAGCTTTGCCGGCCCGCTCTGGTTGTTCGTCTCGATCGCGCTGCTCTGGGGCGCCACCATCGTCGCGGACTCGGCGCAGTTTTCCGCCATGACCACCGAGGTCGGCGACCCGGACCTGATCGGCACGGCGCTGGCCTTCCAGCTCGGCATCGGCTTTGCGCTGACCATCGTCAGCCTGACCGTGGTGCCGATGCTGGCTGCAGCCATCGGCTGGCAATGGGCCTTCGTGATCCTCGCGCCCGGGCCGCTGGCCGGGATCATCGCCATGCTGCTGCTGCGCCGGCTGCCGGAAGCGGAGCGGATTGCGCAGGGGCGGAAGTAGAGGGGCAAAATCCGGTAGCTCCCCACGCCCCCTCTCTTGCGAAAACTAAGGACTTAGCTGCGCTAAGCCCAAGTTTTCGCTTTCTCCCCCGCCAAGGGGGAGAGTCCCGACTGATACGCCGATATAGTTGGAGACCACCGATCATCTCCCCCCTTTACGGGGGAGAATTCCAAGAGAGGGGGCCCCGGAGGGCACGATGGCCCCGCCATCTGCGATTGCCCTCCCCCGTAAACAGGAGAGGGATACTCGACTGCACCTTTGGGCTGACTCTCAAACCAAGTGATCGTGCTCGGCCAGCTTGGTGAGGATGGGCATGGCCCGCTCCACTGCTTTGACGTGCGCCGGATGCGCCAGGTAGCGCTCCATGGCGGCCGTGTCGTCGAAATGCGCGATCAGGCAGAAGCGGAACGAGCCCGGGCGTTTGCCGAGGTCCTCGACCAGCGACCAGTCGCGGATCTCGTCGATCTTGCCGGGCAGGCTATTGAGGCCTGAGATCACCGCCTGGATTTCGGCTTCCGGCGCGGTTTCGGCATAGTCGAACAGGACGACGTGCTTGATGGTCATCAGGCTTTCGCCTTCAGCGAGGCGAGGTGCTCGGCCCAGGGCAGGTCTTCGCCGTCGTGCAGGTGCCCCCAGCGGCCGTGCTCGGGCATCACGCCGTAATAATAGACGGCGACCATTTCCTTGGTGACCTTCAGCGAATGGTAGTCGCCGGCCTTGGTCAGCAGCATGTCGCCCGGCCCGAGATGGTAGGGCTTGCCTTCGCTCATCGCGTCGCCTTCGCCCGAGATGATGATCCAGTACTCATGGCAATCGTGGAAATGATGCTCGACCTCGGCGCCGACCTTGAGGTGGCTGATGCCGTAATTCTGGGTCTCGCTCCAGTCGGGGAAGTTCTTCTCGGTGGCGGTGGTCTTAGGCATGGCGTCTCTTCTTGTGCTGATCGATGAGAGAGAGGAGTTCGGCAACGGCCGCAGCGGCAAAGGCGGGGTCGTTGATGTGAAGGTCGAGCTCGATGAGCCGCACCTGCGGCGCGAGGTGCCGGCGGAAAGCCTCGAGCAGCGCCTCGTCGGCGGCGCGATCGAAGAAGGGCTGGCCCTCGGCGTCGAGCGCCGAGACGCCGCGCAGCGGGAACAGCAGGGTGACCGGGCCGGCGGCGCGGTTAAGCTGTTCGGCAATGCGGCGGCCGATGGTTGCGTTTTCTTCCGGCGTGGTGCGCATCAGCGCCACATTGGCATTGTGCTGGTGGATCAGCCGGGCGGCGTGGCGCTCGGGCACCGGCACGCCGAAAAAGTTCGCCATATCGAGCGCGCCGGGGGCGATGACCTGCGGGATGCCGAGCCGGCCCGCCGCGCCGAGCCGGTCGGGACCGGCCGAGAGGTTGCCGCCGGCGATCTCATCGGCCCATTCGGTGGTGGTGATATCGAGCACTGCCTCGAACAGCCCATCGGCGATCAGCGATTCCATGGTCTGGCCGCCGATCCCAGTGGCGTGGAACGGAACCAGCGTGTAGCCCGCCGCGGCGAGCAGGCCATGCGCGTGCTCCACCGCCGGCGTCGTCACGCCGAACTGGCTCGCGGCGATCAGGCGCTGGGCGACGAGGGCGCTGGGCTTTGCCTGTGCCTTGGCCATCGCGGCAACCGCCGCGGCGGCATTGCGCAGCACCGGTTCGCTGATCGGGTTGAGCCCGGCGAAATCCACCACCGAGTTGATCATGGTGATGTCCTTGGTGCCGACATAGGACCGGACATCGGAGGCGGCGACGGTCGAGACCATTACCTTGGGCACGCCGAATGGCAGGGCGCGCATTGCTGCGGTACCGACAGCCGTGCCACCCGAGCCGCCGATGGCGATGACGCCGGCAAGCTGGCCACGCGCATGGGCGAGGCCGGCCCAGGCAGCGGCGCCCCGCATCATGGTGTCGATCGCCGCGGCGCGATCGCGGGTTGCTGCCAGGTGCTCGAGCGAGCCGCTGCCGAGCTGCGCCAGCGTATCGGCGGCGACATCGGGCGCAAAGCCCGGCGTGCCGGTGCCGAAATCCACCACCTCTACCGCTACCCCGGCAGCGGTGATCTGGTCGTGCAGGTAGCGGGCCTCATCGGCCTTGGTGTCGAGCGACACGATGAGCGCAACGGTCGGCATGTCAGCGGGTGCGCAACTGGGTGAAAGCGTGGGTGTTGGCCCTCAGCGGCTCCTCGATCGGCAGCCGCTCCATGCTGGAGGCGCCGACAAAGCCGTCGACCTCGACCAGCTTGAACAGCTTTTCCGCATCGGCCGGGCCGGCGATCGGCCCACCATGGGCGACGACGAACACATCGCTCCGCGCCTTGCGGCTGGCCGCGGTAATGGCCGCCACACCCTTGGCTGCCTCATCCATCGCCATCGCATGCTGCGCGCCGATGGCGCCGCCAACGGTGAGCCCCATATGGGCGACGATCATGTCGACGCCGGCGTCGATCATCGCCACCGCTTCGTCGGGCGTGCAGACATAGGCGGTGGCCAGGAGGCCGAGGCCGCTGGCGATGCGGATCATCTCGACTTCCTTGTCGAAGCCGAGACCGCCCGCCTCGAGATCGGCGCGCATGCGGCCGTCGATCACCGCGACGGTGGGGTAGTTGATCACCCCGGCAAAGCCTGCTTCCACCACCTTGGGCAGGAAATGGCTCATCCGGCGGGTCGGATCGAAACCGCAGACACCGGCGATGACGTTGGCATCGGGCACCACCGGCATCACTTCGCGCTCGCCCATCTCCATGACGATGGCATTGGCATCGCCGAAGGGGAGATGGCCCACCCACGAACTCAGCCCCTGCATGCGGAAGCGGCCCGAATTGTAGATGAAGATCAGGTCGGCGCCGCCCTTGTGCAGGAACTTGGCCGAGATGCCGGTGCCGGCGCCCGCGCCGATAATGGCGCGGCCGGCGGCCCGCTTCGCCTCGAGCCCGGCAAGAATGTCGTCGCGCCGGGTCATCGCTTGCCGAAGAACTCGGCGCCGAGGGCCATCTTCATCGTGCCGAGATTGTCGCGTCCCGAACTCCACGGCTCCTTGCCGGCAATGAGGCAATCGACGAAATGCTCGAATGGCCGGTTGAAGCCCATGGTCTCGCCATCGAAAGAGGCAAGCCACTCGTTGCCCTCGGCGTGGGCCCGATAGACGCCATAGCGGCCATCGATCTCGTCGACGACCAGCGTCTCGGTGTCGAACTCGATGCGCCATTTGCCGCCCCACGGGGTGCGCGGCGCCCGGCCGACAAGGCTGCCGGTATAGGTGAAGGGGAAGTCGGTGCTGTCGCCGCGCATGTCGAACAGCGCCTCGATAGCGCCGCCGCCGGCATATTGCGAGTTGGCCGGCTGCCACTCGCGCACATAGCCGCCGACCGCATCGGCATCGAACATGGCGCGGCAGAGGTCGAAGTGATGCACCGCCATTTCGAGCCCCATGACGTGGGTCATGGCGTGCTGGTAGGGCTTGCCGGCCCAATCGCACCAGAACTCGCCGACCACGGAGACGACGCCGCCATAGCGGCGGTCGCGCACCATGTCCCGGATCAGCAGGGCGCCGGGGAAGAACCGGTAGTTCTGGCTGACCATCACCGTCACGCCCTGCTGCGCGGCGCGGGCAACGATGTCCTCGCTGTCGGCATAGCTGATGGTGAAGGGCTTTTCGACCAGGGCGCTGAGCCCCAAAGCAACGGCGTTCCTGAGGATATCGGCATGCACGGTCGAGTGGGCGGTGACGACGACGGCGTCGAGCCCCGCCTTCGCCGCTTCGTCGAGGGTGGTGAACTTCGGCACGGCGGCATGGTTGGCCAGCCAGGCCGATTCCTTGCCGCTGCCGATCAACGGATCGACGATGGCGGCAAACTCCACCTTGGCGTCGGCGGCGATAGTCTCTGCCCACACATTGCCGAGGCCACCGGCCCCGACCAGGGCGATGCGCGGCCGGGTGTTCGATTTCGTATCAGTCACTGCTCATCCCTTGTGGCGTTGTCAGCCCTTGAGCCCAGTCATGGTGATGCTGGTCATGAAGTAGCGTTGGGTGAAGAAGAAGACGATGATCACCGGGATGATCACCACGGTCGCGGCCGCCATCAACAGGCTCCACTGGCTGGTGTACAGCCCGACGAACTGGCTAAGGCCAAGCGCTACCGTGTATTTTTCCGACGAGTTGATATAGACGAGCGGATCGACGAAATCGTTCCAGGCGCCGAGCCCGGAAAGGATCGCCACCACCAGCAGGGCCGGCCGGCTGAGCGGCAAGACGATGTACCAGAACACCTGGACAATGTGCGCCCCATCGATGATCGCCGCCTCGTCGAGTTCCTTGGGCAGCGCCTTGAAGAACTGGCGCAGCAGGAAAATGTAGAACACGTTGGTGCCCAGCCAATGCGGCACGATCAGCGGCACATAGGTATCGACGAAGCCCAGCCCCGACCAAATCAGGAAGGTCGGGATCAGCGTGATGACATACGGCAGCATCAGCGTCGCCATCAGCACGGCGAAGATCTGGTCGCGGAACGGCCAGTTGAGGCGCGCGAAGGCATAGGCGGCGAGCGACGAGCTGAACAGCGTGCCGACAATGGTCGGCACCACCACCAGCGCCGAGTTCCACAAATACAGGAAGAACGGGATGGTGGTGAGCGCGTCGGGGTAGTTGTGCCAGGCGAAGGGGTTGGGGATCCACTCCGGCGGGAAGATGAAGATCTGCCCCATTTCCATCAGCGACGAGCGCGCCAGCCAGGCCAGCGGCAGGATCATCGCGATGCTCAGCAGCACGCAGAGCAGGAAGGCGAGGCGCCGCTTGTTCACCCCGGGCGTATTGCGGACGAGGCTGTCGCCGATCGAAGTGTCGTTTTCCATCGCGCTCATCAGTCATCGCCTCCGCGATAGAACACCCATTTGTTGGATGTCCGGAAGATCAGGTAGCTCAGCACCGAGATGATGATGAACAGGGCCCAGGCCAGCGCCGAGGCGTAACCCATCTGCGAGTCCTGGAAGGCCTTGCGGTAGATCCAGAACACGAAGAACAGACTGCCGTTATTGGGGCCGCCATTGGTCATGATGAACGGCTGCACGAAGGTCTGGAACGCGGCGACCATCGAGATCATGAGGTTGAACAGGATGGTCGGCGTCATCATCGGCAGGGTGATGTGCACCAGCTTGTGCCAGGCATTGGAGCCGTCGATATCGGCGGCTTCATAGAGCTCCTTGGGCACTTCCTGCAGGCCGGCGAGGAAGATGATCATCATCGGGCCGACGCCCCAGATGCTCATGAACACCAGCGAGGGGACCACCTGGTCCTCGCTGAAAATGTACTGCAGCTTGGGGATACCCACGGCGCCGAGCACCGAATTGAACAGGCCGAAATCGGGGTTGAACATCCACAGCCAGATCACGGTCGAAGCGATGATCGGCACGATCGAGGGGATGTAGAAGATGGTGCGGAAGATGCCGAGGCCCGGGATGCGCTGATTGAGCAGCGTCGCGAGGAAGAAGGCGAAGGCCATGCTCACCGGCACCGAGACCAGCGTGTAATAGGCCGTGACCTGCAACGAGCGCCAGAACAGCGGATCGGCGAACAGCATCTTTTCGAAGTTGTCGAGCCCGACCCAGTGCGCGTCGCCGACGGCGCTCCAGTCGGTCATCGAGATATAGAGGCTGAACAGGATGGGCATCGCCTTGAGCAGCACTAAGCCGAGAATGGCGGGCGTGGCGAAGATCAGCGCCCAGGTGATCTCGGAGCGACGGCGCGGGCTCATCCTCGCCCGGGCGCCGGTCGTGGCGGAGCGGCCCGAAGGCCGCTCCGTCAGCATCACTCCGTCAGGGGAGGAGGAGTTCGTCATTGCTTACCAGCGGCCCTGCATCATCGGCTGCGCCGTGGCGACAGCCTTGTCCATGGCGTCCTGAGCGGTCGCCTTGTTGTTCATGATCTGCTGGATGTTGGGTTCAACAGCCTCACTCATGATCTGCCCGATATTCTTCAGCTGATAGACCGGAGCCTGCTGCGGCGCGTGGTTCAGCGTGTAGTCGACGATGGCGTCCATCGCTTCGGGCGGATAGGCGCTGCCTTCGGCCTGCACCCAGGTCTTGAGCAGATCGGGCTCGGTGAAATAGGCCTTCTCGTGCGGCGCCCAGAGGCCCGACTTGAACAGCCCGACCTGCGCCGGATCGGAGATGTACTTGTAGAACTCGTAGGCTTCCTTGGGGTGCTTGGTCTGGCTGAAGATCACCTTTGGCACCGAAAGCACCACGGTTTCGGCGGTCTTCCACTTGGGCAGCACGCCGACGCCCCAGTTAATGCCGAGCTTGGCGAAGTCGGTGACGCGCCACATGCCGTCCATGCTCATGGCGACCTTGCGCGACTGCATCAGCACGTCGCCGGTGGGCAGGCTCGAGGTCTGGGTCGGGTTGGGCATGACATGATCCTTGTAGATCAGGTCCTGGAACCCCTGCAGGGCTTCAACCGCCTCGGGCGAGTTGAGGGTCAGCGCGGTGCCGTCCTCGTTGGCGAACTGGCCGCCATTGGACATCACGTAGGGGTACCAGCCACCCCACCATGAAGGCAGCGTCACGCCGAAAGTGTCGATGGAATTGGGGTCGAAGGCCGGGTCGGTGGCGTTCTTGCCCGAGCGATCCTTGGTCAACAGCTTGGCGTTGTCGACGAACTGCTGCCAGGTCCAGGCCTCGTCGGCCTTGGCCGGCGGGTAGGGGACGCCGGCGGCGTCGAACACGTCCTTGTTGTAGTAGATCAGCATGACGCCGGTGGCGAGGCCGGTGCCCATCAGGGTGTCGCCGGCCTTGTAAATGGTCGACTTGATGTACTGCTGGTCGGGCGTCTCGCCCATATAGGGCGACAGGTCGAGGATCTTGCCTTCGGTGGCCCACTGGAAAGCCTGGTTCTCACCGAGATAGCCGATATCGGGCGCCGTGTTCGACGCGATCATGGTGGTCAGCTTCTGCACGTAGTTGGTGCCGGTCGCCGGAATATGCATCGGCTTGACCTGGATACACGGGTTGTTGGTGTTCCAGTTCTTCACCGCGTTCTCGATGTCGTTCTTCTCGTTCACCGAACCCCAGAAGGTGAAGGTCAGCTCGACCTTCTCGCAATCCTGCGCCAGTGCCGGGGTGGCTGCGGCCAATCCCGAAGCCAGTGCTACGGCGCCTGCCAGCGCCAGCGCC